>NZ_LMDO01000003.1:0-174694 GCF_001425105.1 Pseudomonas sp. Root401
TGATCGAGCCGGAAGCCTGCTCTTCGACGCTGTAGTTCACATCGACCTGGTCATCGACGCCCGGTACGGCCGGGGTCTCGACGTTGACTTCCTTGAAGAAGCCCAGGCGCTCCAGGCGGGTCTTGGACTGGTCGATCAGGTAGGTCGAGGCCCAGCCACCTTCCATCTGGCGCATTTCACGGCGCAGCACTTCGTCTTCGGACTTGGTGTTGCCACGGAAGTTGATGCGGTTGACGTAGGCACGCTTGCCCGGATCCACGGCGAAGGTGATGTCGACGGTGTGGTCTTCATCGTGCGGCTGTGGCACGCCGTTGACGTTGGCGAAGGTGTAGCCCTCGTTACCCAGGCGACGGGTGATCAGCTCGGACGTGGTGGTCATCAGCTTGCGCGAGAACACCTGGCCCTTCTGCACCAGCAGCAGCGACTTGACCTGGTCTTCAGGCACTTTCAGGTCGCCGCTGAGCTTGACGTCACGAACGGTGTACTTCTCGCCTTCGTTGACGTTGACGGTGATGTAGACGTGCTTCTTGTCCGGGGTGATGGACACCTGGGTCGACGCGATGTCCATGTTGATGTAGCCGCGGTCCAGGTAGTAGGAACGCAGGCGCTCCAGGTCACCGGAGAGTTTTTCACGGGCGTACTTGTCGTCGTTCTTGAAGAACGACAGCCAGTTGGTGGTCTTGAGYTCGAACAGGTCGATCAGGTCTTCATCAGGGAAAACCGTGTTGCCCACCACGTTGATGTGCTGGATGGCCGCCACGGTGCCTTCGTTGATGTTGACCTTCAGGCCGACGCGGTTGCGCGGCTGCGGCACCACTTCAGTGTCGACGGTGGCCGAGTAGCGGCCCTGGGCAACGTACTGGCGTTGCAGCTCGTTACGTACACCTTCGAGGGTGGCGCGCTGGAAGATCTCGCCTTCGGCCAGGCCGGATTGCTTGAGGCCCTTCATCAGGTCTTCAGTGGAGATCGCCTTGTTGCCTTCGATCTCGATACTGGCGACCGACGGACGCTCGACAACGGTGATGACCAGNTGCTTGAGGCCCTTCATCAGGTCTTCAGTGGAGATCGCCTTGTTGCCTTCGATCTCGATACTGGCGACCGACGGACGCTCGACAACGGTGATGACCAGGACATTGCCGTCACGGCCCAGTTGGATATCTTGAAAGAAGCCGGTCTTGAACAGCGCACGCGTGGATTCCACCAGGCGCCGATCATCCGCCTGCTCGCCGACGTTCAACGGCAAGGCACCAAAGACGCTACCCGCGGAGACCCGCTGGAGGCCATTGACGCGAATATCAGAGATAGTGAAGGACTCGGCGTGAACTTCGGCGATCATCAATACGGTGAGAACCGCAGTTAGCAGCAGACGTTTCATGAAGTCCTTTCTTATTCCAACTGGCAATAAACAAACTGCCGCAAAATGCGGCAGATTCGCAATTCAGCGAAGCGTTACAGACGACCCAGATCGTTGACGAGGGCAAGCAACATGACCCCGACCACCAAGCTGATACCGATCTGTATCCCCCAACCCTGCACCCGATCCGACAAGGGACGACCACGCGCCCACTCGATCAGATAAAACAGCAAATGCCCCCCATCCAGTACCGGGATGGGCAGCAAATTCAGAACCCCCAGGCTAATGCTCAGATAAGCAAGGAAATTCAGGAAATCAGCGACGCCCGACTGGGCAGAAGCGCCCGCCACTTTAGCAATGGTTATCGGTCCACTCAAGTTTTTTACCGAGAGCTCGCCGAACAACATTTTCTTGAGCGAGTCCAGCGTCAGGACACTCATGGTCCAGGTACGACGCGCACCCTCGCCAATCGCCGCCACAGGGCCGAAACTGACCTCGCGAATCATTTCCGGCGGCCAGTCCACAGCCTTGACGCCGGCGCCCAGGTAACCGGTCGGCGCCTTGCTCTCGCCACGGGCGGCCAGGGTTACCGGAACATCGATTGGAGCACCGTCGCGCTCGATGCGCAGCACAATCTTGCTATCAGGACGTACGCGAACCGAATCGACCACCTGCTGCCAGTCGCTGACCGGCTGGCCGTCGAGCGCCAGCAACCGATCGCCGGTCTTCAAGCCAGCGGCCTGGGCCGGGCCTTTCGGATCAAGTTCAGCGAGTATCGGCGGCATCGCCGGACGCCATGGCCGGATCCCCAGGGACCGGATAGGATCCGGCTCCTCAGCGCCCTTGAGCCAGTTGTCCAAGGCCAGTTCGCGAGGCGAATCCACCGTGGAGCCCTGCTCGCGCACCATCAATTGCAACGAGCCGCTCTCACCCAGGCGACGCACCAGTTGCAGATTGACCGCCGCCCAGCCCGAGGTCGGCTCGCCATCGATAGCGACGATTTCCTGCCCGGCGCCCAACCCGGCACGGGCGGCAACGCTACCCGACTCCACCGCACCGATGACCGGACGCACCTGCTCGCTGCCCAGCATGGCCAGGCCCCAGAAAAACACCATGGCCAGCAGGAAGTTGGCGATCGGCCCCGCGGCGACGATGGCTATACGCTGACGGACGGTCTTGCGATTGAAGGATTGATCGAGCTGGTCGGTCGGAACCTCGCCTTCGCGCTCATCGAGCATCTTGACGTAGCCGCCCAGCGGGATGGCCGCTACGACGAACTCGGTGCCTTTCTTGTCGTGCCAGCGCAGCAAAGGCATGCCAAAGCCCACGGAAAAACGCAGGACCTTGACGCCACAGCGCCGCGCGACCCAGAAATGACCGAATTCGTGAAATGTGACCAACACCCCCAAAGCCACCAGGGTGCCGACAATCATATAGAGCGCGCTCATCTGTTTTCTCCGCAATCCTGTCCAGGGCAACCCTGGCTAACGTATCGCAGCTTCAACGCCCGTGGCGCCGCAGCCATTGGCCCGCCAATTCACGAGCCCTGGCATCCGCCGTAAATACCGTATCGAGGTCATCGACCGAAACCACGGCCTCGAGATTCAAGACTTCCTCGATGATACTCGCGATCTCGAGGTAACGGACACGTCCATCGAGAAACGCTGCTACCGCCACTTCATTGGCGGCGTTAAGCATGGCCGGTGCACTGTTGCCCGCCTCGGCCGCCTGGCGCGCCAGGCGCAGGCAGGGAAAACGCTGCTCATCGGGCGCCTGGAAGTCCAGGCGAGCGATGGCGAACAGGTCCAGCGGCGCAACACCCGAATCGATGCGCTCCGGCCAGGCCAGGGCGTTGGCGATGGGGGTGCGCATGTCCGGATTGCCCAACTGGGCCAGCACCGAACCGTCGACATAGTCCACCAGGGAGTGAATCACGCTCTGGGGATGAATCACCACCTCGACCTGGGACGGCTTGGCATCGAACAGCCAGCAGGCCTCGATCAACTCCAGCCCCTTGTTCATCATGCTGGCCGAATCCACGGAAATCTTGCGCCCCATGGACCAGTTCGGGTGCGCACAAGCCTGCTCGGGTGAAACATGCACCAATTCTTCCAGCGGTGTCTGCCGGAACGGACCACCAGAGGCTGTCAGTAAAATCCGCCGGACACCCACCGCTCCGAGGCCACGGGAAAAATCCAGTGGCATGCATTGAAAAATCGCATTGTGCTCGCTGTCGATAGGCAGCAACACCGAACCGCTTTTGCGCACAGCCTGCATGAACAGCGCGCCGGACATCACCAGCGCTTCCTTGTTGGCCAGCAGGATTTTCTTGCCGGCTTCCACCGCCGCCAGCGTCGGACGCAAGCCCGCCGCACCGACAATTGCCGCCATCACGGCGTCGACTTCGGGGTCGGACGCCACTTGGCAGAGGCCCTCCTCCCCCATCAGCACACGGGTTTGCAAGCCAGCGGCGCGCAGGTCGTCCTGCAACGCTCGCGCCACACCGGCCTCAGGCACCACGGCAAACCGCGGCGTGTGGCGTATGCACAAGGCCAGCAGTTCACTCATGCGCGTGAAACCACTGAGGGCGAACACCTGGTAACGCTCCGGATGCCGACCAATGACGTCAAGCGTACTCAGGCCGATCGAACCGGTCGCACCAAGGACCGTGATCTGCTGGGGGCGACTCACGATGCCGCCATCCACAACAGCACGGCAAAGATCGGGATCGCGGCGGTAAGGCTGTCGATGCGATCCAGCACGCCACCATGACCGGGCAACAGGTTACTGCTGTCCTTGATCCCCGATTGACGCTTGAACATGCTTTCGGTCAGGTCGCCGACCACGGACACAAATACGATCAAGGCGGCGCCAATAAGGCCCATCAGCAACTGCGCGACCGTCCAGTCCCGCACGAAACCGACCACAGTGGTGATCACCAGGCTCAAGGCCAGGCCACCATAGACCCCTTCCCAGCTCTTGCCAGGGCTGACCTTCGGCGCCAGCTTGCGCTTGCCGAAAGCCTTGCCGGAGAAGTAGGCGCCGACATCGGCGCCCCACACCAGCACCATCACGGCCATGATCTGCCAGTTGCCCAACGGGCCTTGCTTGATCCAGATCAGCCCCTGCCAGGCCGGCAGCAGGATCAACAGGCCGATCACCAGCTTGGTCGCCGCATTGGCCCAATGATGGGTAGTCTGCGGATAGGTCAGGACCAGGAAGGTCGCTGTCGCCCACCACAGCACCGCGGCGCCCAGCACCCAAGGTGCGAGCCCGGGCACCACGTACATGATGAACAGCATGGCCGCCACGGCCGCTGCGTAGGCCATGCGCGCCGACTGCGCAGGAAAACCCGCCAGCCGCGCCCATTCCCACGCCCCCAAGGTCACGACCAGCCCGATGAACAGCGCAAAACTGGCGCCTTCGAGCAGGAAGAAACCACCCAGGGCGATGGGCAACAGGATCAAGGCAGTGATGATTCGTTGTTTAAGCATTAAACCCGGGCTCCAGCTTCGATCTGCTCACTCGTTTTACCGAAGCGACGCTGACGGGAAGCGAAATCGGCCAGTGCGGTGCGCATGGCTTCGTGTTTGAAGTCCGGCCAGAACAGGTCGGAGAAGTACAGCTCGGCATACGCCAACTGCCAGAGCAGGAAGTTGCTGATGCGATGCTCGCCACCGGTACGGATGCACAGGTCCGGCAACGGCAGGTCGCCGGTCGCCAGGCAGGTCTGCAACAGTTCCGGTGTGATGTCTTCCGGGCGCAAGTGCCCGGCCTGGACTTCCCGCGCCAGCCGCTGGGCAGCCTGGGCAATGTCCCACTGACCGCCATAGTTGGCGGCGATCTGCAGGACAAACCGATCAGGGCCCGCCGTCGCGGATTCGGCGTCGCGCATCGCAGCCTGCAATTCAGGATGGAAGCGCGAGCGATCACCGATGATCCGCAGGCTGATCTTGTTATCGTTGAGGCGCTTGGCCTCACGACGCAGGGCCTTGAGGAACAGGTCCATCAAGGCACTGACTTCATCGGCCGGACGCTGCCAGTTCTCACTGGAGAAGGCGAACAGGGTCAGCACCTCGACCCCTGCCTCGGCGCACACCTCGATGACCGCACGAACCGCGTCAACCCCCGCCTTGTGCCCGGCAACGCCAGGCATAAAGCGTTTCTTGGCCCAGCGGTTGTTGCCGTCCATGATGATCGCCACGTGGCGCGGCACCGCGAACGGCACGGCCTGTTTGGTCTTTTCCATGAAAACGAGACCCTTATACGGCCATCAGGTCTTTTTCTTTCTGCGCCAAATCCGCGTCGATCTTAGCCACGTACTTCTTGGTCAGGTCGTCGATCTCGCCAGTGGCACGACGCTCTTCGTCTTCGCTGATTTCCTTTTCCTTGACCAGGTCCTTGAGCTGGCTGTTGGCATCACGACGGATGTTGCGCACGGCAACACGGGCGTCTTCAGCCACATCACGGGCCTGCTTGGTGAAGCCCTTGCGGGTCTCCTCGGTCAGGGCCGGCATGGAGATCAGCAGCAGCTCACCCAGGTTGGTCGGGTTCAGGTTCAGACCGGCACTGCCGATGGCCTTGTCGACCGCACCCAGCATGTTGCGCTCAAAGGCCACGACCTGCAGGGTACGCGCGTCCTTGACGGTGATGTTGGCCACTTGCTTGATCGGGGTGTCGGAGCCGTAGTACGGCACCATCACGCCTTCAAGAATGCTCGGGTGCGCCTGGCCGGTGCGGATACGACCGAAGTTGTGCGCCAGGGACTCCAGGGATTTCTGCATGCGCTGTTCAGCGTCTTTCTTGATTTCGTTGATCATTGTTGAACTTCCTCGATCAGTGTTCCTTCGGCGCCGCCATGGACGATATTCAGCAGGGCACCGGGCTTGTTCATGTTAAAGACGCGCAGCGGCATCTTGTGGTCGCGGCACAGGCAGATAGCCGTCAGATCCATTACACCCAGCTTGCGATCCAGCACTTCATCGTAGGTCAGATGATCGAACTTCTCGGCATGCGGGTCCTTGAACGGGTCAGCGGTATACACGCCATCGACCTTGGTTGCCTTGAGCACGACATCGGCATCGATCTCGATCGCTCGCAGGCAGGCGGCCGAATCCGTGGTAAAGAACGGATTACCGGTGCCGGCGGCAAAAATCACCACTTCCTTGGAATTGAGGTGGCGCATGGCTTTGCGGCGGTCGTAGTGATCGGTCACGCCAACCATGGAAATGGCCGACATCACGATGGCCGAGATATTGGCACGCTCCAGCGCGTCACGCATAGCCAGGGCGTTCATCACAGTGGCCAGCATGCCCATGTGGTCGCCCGTGACCCGATCCATGCCGGCCGCGCTCAGCGCCGCGCCGCGGAACAGGTTGCCGCCGCCGATGACCAGGCCGACCTGAACGCCGATCCCGACCAGCTGGCCGACTTCCAGGGCCATGCGATCCAGCACTTTCGGATCGATCCCGAACTCTTCCGAGCCCATCAGGGCCTCGCCGCTAAGCTTGAGTAGAATGCGTTTATAGCGAGCCTGATAACCACTGCCCTGCTGAGCCATTGCGAATCTCTCCTGCGGCGTATTTTCGAAAATTCTTTGCAAGCTGTTTTCAGCCTGCGTTCACTCTAGCTTGACGCTGACACAGCGCCATCGGAACACGGCTTTGTAAGCCAGTTCCGACAGGAAACCAATAAAAATCGGCATCCCCATCCGAAAAGAGGCTGCGCGCGTGAGCGGGCAGCCTCTTCAGGGCGACAGTTATAAAAACCGTCTTATTGCTTGCTGGCAGCAGCTACCTGGGCAGCAACTTCAGCAGCGAAGTCGTCAACCGGCTTCTCGATGCCGTCGCCCACTTTGAAGTAGGTGAAGGAAACGATTTCAGCACCGGCTTTCTTCGCCAGGTCGCCGACTTTGACTTCCGGGTTCTTGACGAAAGCCTGCTCAACCAGGCTGGCTTCAGCCAGGAACTTGGAGATACGGCCGCTGACCATTTTTTCTGCGATTTCAGCAGGCTTGCCTTTCAGCTTTTCTTCGTTCAACTGCAGGAAAACGCCCTTCTCGCGCTCGATCGCTTCAGCCGAAACGTCCGAAGGCAGCAGGAACTCAGGGTTGGTTGCAGCAACGTGCATGGCGATGTCTTTCGCCAGCTCGGTATCGCCGCCCTTCAGGACAACCGCAACACCGATCTTGTTGCCGTGCAGGTAGGTACCGACCACGTCACCTTCAACGCGAACCAGACGGCGGATGTTGACGTTCTCGCCGGTCTTGCCAACCAGGACCAGGCGCGCTTCTTCCTGAGCTTCGATCAGCGGAGCTGCGTCGGTCAGTTTGTCAGCGAAGGCTTTTTCGACGCTGGCAGCGACGAATGCCTTGAAGTCATCCTGCAGAGCCAGGAAGTCGGTCTGGGAGTTAACTTCCAGCAGAACGGCAGCCTTGCCGTCGTCCTTGATGGCGATGGCGCCTTCAGCGGCAACGTTGCCCGCTTTCTTGGCAGCCTTGATGGCGCCCGAAGCACGCATGTCATCAATGGCTTTTTCGATGTCGCCGCCAGCCTTGGTCAAGGCTTTCTTGCAGTCCATCATGCCTTCGCCGGTACGCTCGCGCAGTTCTTTGACCAACGCTGCAGTAATCTCTGCCATTTCAAAATCCTCTTGGATAGGTTTTCAACCATTCCACCCGATCGAACGGGCGATCAATTCTTCCTGGAAAACCACTGCTTATAGGCCGCGGCAGGTTACAAACAGGTCACTGCGCTGGCGGCAAATGGTTTTCGAGGTGGCAAAAAGGGGGCCAAGCCCCCTTTTTGCTTACTGAGTCAACGCCAGGGCGTCTATTACTCAGCGGCTGCTGCCGGAGCTTCTTCAGCGAAGACTTCGGTGCCGCCATTCACGTTGTTGCGACCACGGATAACAGCGTCAGCCATCGAACCCATGTACAGCTGGATGGCGCGGATGGCGTCATCGTTGCCTGGGATGATGTAGTCAACGCCTTCCGGGCTGCTGTTGGTGTCGACAACGCCGATGACCGGGATACCCAGCTTGTTGGCTTCGGTGATCGCGATACGCTCGTGATCAACGTCGATCACGAACAGCGCGTCAGGCAGACCGCCCATGTCCTTGATACCGCCCAGGGAGCGGTCCAGCTTCTCAAGATCGCGAGTGCGCATCAGCGCTTCTTTCTTGGTCAGCTTGGCGAAAGTACCGTCTTCGGACTGGACTTCAAGGTCACGCAGACGCTTGATGGAAGCGCGAATGGTCTTGAAGTTGGTCAGCATGCCGCCCAACCAGCGGTGATCGACGTACGGCGAACCGCAACGTGCTGCTTCTTCAGCAACGATCTTGCCAGCGGAACGCTTGGTGCCGACGAACAGAATCTTGTTTTTGCCCTGGGCCAGGCGCTCTACGAAGGTCAGTGCTTCGTTGAACATCGGCAGGGTTTTTTCAAGGTTGATGATGTGGATCTTGTTACGCGCGCCGAAAATGTACTTGCCCATTTTCGGGTTCCAGTAACGGGTCTGGTGACCGAAGTGCACACCGGCCTTCAGCATATCGCGCATGTTGACTTGGGACATGATAGTTCCTTGATAAGTCGGGTTTGGCCTCCACGTATCCCAATGACCAACCAGCGGCTATAAAAGCCAAAGGCACCCAGGTCATCGTGTCGACACGTGTGTGGATTTAAGCTTACGGGGTCATCCCCGGAAAGCGGCGCATTTTATACCACAGCAAGGGCGAAAACGGAACATGGATTCTGAAATCCTCTGCGGTGAGGGGATTTAGCGAGATGTCGCACCGCCCCGTCGGACTTTGTAGGAGCTGGCGAAGCCTGCGATCTTTTGATCTTTCGCTTGGGACTCAAGTGCCTGGGGAAAGATCGCAGCCTCGTTGCACTCGACAGCTCCTACGGGCGAGCGCTAGCGGAGCTCCCCTCGCCACAGAGTTCGGGCTGGGGAGTTCTTTGTACTGATCGTCTGTTAGAATCGCCTCTTTCAGGGCCACGTGAATCATCATCCGCCGCCCATTTCGTTTTGAACAGCGCCGTCAGGCGCAAAGAGAGCCTGTATGACCGTTACCCTCAAGACTCCCGAGGACATCGCCAAAATGCGTGTCGCCGGCAAACTCGCCGCCGATGTGCTGGAGATGATTGCCGACTACGTCAAACCTGGCGTGACCACCGAAGAGCTGGACCGCATCTGCCATGACTACATCGTCAACGAGCAGAAAGCCATCCCGGCCCCGCTCAACTACAAAGGCTTCCCGAAGTCGATCTGCACCTCGATCAACCACGTGGTCTGCCACGGCATCCCCAACGAAAAACCGTTGAAGGATGGCGACACCCTGAACATCGACGTCACCGTCATCAAGGACGGCTTTCACGGCGACACCAGCCGCATGTTCCACGTCGGCAACGTACCGGAGTGGGCCGAGCGCCTGTCCAAGGTCACCCAGGAATGCATGTACATGGCCATCGAACTGGTGAAACCGGGCTGCCGCCTGGGGGACATCGGCGAAGTGATCCAGAAGCACGCGCAAAAGAACGGCTTCTCGGTGGTACGCGAGTTCTGCGGCCATGGCATCGGCAAGGTGTTCCACGAAGAACCGCAGATCCTGCACTACGGCCGTGCCGGCACGGGCATGGAACTGCAGGCGGGCATGACCTTCACCATCGAGCCGATGATCAACCAGGGTCGCGCCGACACCAAGGTGCTGGGCGACGGCTGGACTGCCATCACCAAGGATCGCAAGCTGTCGGCCCAGTGGGAACACACCTTGCTGGTCACCGAGACCGGATACGAGATCTTCACTCTGCGCAGCGATGACACCATCCCTCGCGTTTCCGCCTGATCCGAACCCAGCCTATAGATATAGATAGAAAGGAAAGTCATTCAATGCCGCAGGTGGATCCCGAACTCTTCGACCGCGGCCAGTTCCAGGCAGAACTGGCCCTGAAGGCAAGCCCCATCTCGGCATTCAAGAAGGCGATCCGCCAGGCCCACGAAGTGCTCGACCAGCGCTTTCGCAGTGGCCGGGATATTCGGCGGCTGATCGAGGACCGCGCCTGGTTCGTCGATAACATCCTGCAAAAGGCCTGGGAGCAGTTCAACTGGAGCGAAGATGCCGACATCGCCCTGGTGGCGGTGGGCGGCTACGGGCGCGGCGAACTGCACCCCTACTCCGACATCGATCTGCTGATCCTGCTCGACAGCGCCGATCATGAAGTTTTCCGTGACTCCATCGAGCGGTTCCTGACGCTGCTGTGGGACATCGGCCTGGAAGTCGGCCAGAGCGTGCGTTCGGTGCAGGAATGCGCCGACGAGGCCCGCGCCGACCTGACGGTGATCACCAACCTGATGGAAAGCCGCACCATTGCCGGCCCCGAGCACCTGCGCCAGCGCATGCTCGATGTCACCAGCACGGCGCACATGTGGCCCAGCAAGGACTTTTTCCTGGCCAAGCGCGCCGAGCAGAAGGCCCGCCACCACAAGTACAACGACACCGAATACAACCTGGAGCCCAACGTCAAGGGCTCGCCCGGCGGGCTGCGAGACATCCAGACGATCCTGTGGGTCGCCCGGCGCCAGTACGGCACGCTGAATCTGCGCGCCCTGGCCGGTGAAGGGTTCCTGGTGGAAAGCGAGAACGCCCTGCTGGCCTCGTCCCAGGAATTTCTGTGGAAGGTCCGCTACGCCCTGCACATGCTGGCCGGGCGCTCCGAGGACCGCCTGCTGTTCGACCACCAGCGCTCCATCGCCAGCCTGTTGGGTTTCGAAGGGCAGGATGCCAAGCAATCCATCGAAAACTTCATGCAGCAGTACTACCGCGTGGTGATGAGCATCGCCCAGCTCAGCGAACTGATCATCCAGCACTTCGAGGAAGTCATCCTCGCCCCCGAAGACGAAGAACCGCCGCAGCCGATCAACTCACGTTTCCAACTGCACGACGGCTACATCGAGGCGCGCAACGCCAATGTATTCCGCCGCACGCCGTTCGCCATGCTGGAAATTTTCGTGCTCATGGCCCAGCAGCCGGAAATCAAGGGTGTACGCGCCGACACCATTCGCCTGCTGCGGGAAAACCGTCACCTGATCGATGAAGATTTCCGCCACGACATCCGCAACACCAGCCTGTTCATCGAGTTGTTCAAGTGCAAGATCGGCGTGCACCGCAACCTGCGCCGGATGAACCGCTACGGGATCCTCGGGCGTTATCTGCCGGAGTTCGGCTTCATCGTCGGGCAGATGCAACACGACCTGTTCCACATCTATACGGTCGATGCCCACACCCTGAACCTGATCAAGCACCTGCGTAAGCTGCAGTACACCCAGGTGTCGGAGAAATTCCCGCTGGCCAGCAAGCTCATGGCCAAGTTGCCCAAGCCCGAGCTGATCTACATGGCAGGGCTGTATCACGACATCGGCAAGGGTCGCCAAGGCGATCACTCCGAGATTGGTGCGGTGGATGCCGAGGCGTTCTGCCAGCGCCATCAACTGCCCTTGTGGGACAGCCGGCTGATCGTCTGGCTGGTGCAGAACCACCTGATGATGTCCACCACCGCCCAGCGCAAGGATTTGTCCGACCCGCAGGTGATCCACGACTTCGCCCAGAACGTTGGCGATGAAACACGTCTGGATTACCTCTACGTGCTGACCGTGGCCGACATCAACGCCACCAACCCGACCCTGTGGAATTCCTGGCGCGCCAGCCTGTTGCGCCAGCTCTACACCGAGACCAAGCGCGCCTTGCGCCGCGGCCTGGAAAACCCGGTGGACCGCGAAGAGCAGATCCGTCGCACCCAAAGCGCAGCCCTGGACATCCTGGTGCGCGGCGGCACCGATCCGGACGACGTCGAGCAGCTCTGGTCGCAACTGGGCGATGACTATTTCCTGCGCCATACCGCCGGCGACGTGGCCTGGCACAGCGACGCGATCCTGCAGCAACCGGCCGATGGCGGGCCGCTGGTGCTGATCAAGGAAACCACCCAGCGCGAGTTCGAAGGTGGCACGCAGATCTTCATCTACGCCCCGGACCAGCACGACTTCTTCGCCGTGACCGTGGCGGCGATGGACCAGCTCAACCTCAACATCCATGACGCCCGGGTCATTACCTCCAGCAGCCAGTTCACCCTCGACACCTACATCGTGCTCGACACCGACGGCGACTCGATTGGCGACAACCCGGCGCGGGTCAAGCAGATCCGCGACGGCCTGACCGAAGCCCTGCGCAACCCGGCGGACTACCCGACCATCATCCAGCGCCGGGTGCCGCGCCAGCTCAAGCACTTCGCCTTCGCGCCCCAGGTGACGATCCACAACGACGCCCAGCGCCAGGTCACCGTGCTGGAGCTCAGCGCCCCGGACCGCCCGGGCCTGCTGGCACGGATCGGCCATATCTTCCTGGAGTTCGATCTGTCGCTGCAAAACGCCAAGATCGCCACCCTCGGCGAACGGGTGGAGGACGTCTTCTTCATCACCGACGCGCATAACCAGCCGCTGTCCGATCCGCAGCTGTGCAGCCGCCTGCAGGAAGCGATCGTGCAGCATTTGAGCGTCAACCAGGAACCCGATGCTCACATGACACGCATCAGCATCTAAACGAACAATCTCCCTCTGTGGGAGCGAGCTTGCTCGCGATAGCGACGGAGCATCCAGCATTGATGCTGCCTGACTCACCGCTATCGCGAGCAAGCTCGCTCCCACAAGGACCGCGCCCACATTGACGAGGCCCTCGATGAACAACGCTCTGAACCAGCTCCAGCCCTACCCGTTCGAAAAGCTCCGCGCCTTGCTTGGCAGCGTCACGCCCAACCCCGACAAACGCCCGATCGCCCTGTCCATCGGCGAACCCAAGCATCGCTCGCCCAGCTTCGTGGCTGAGGCCCTGGCCAGCAATCTGGAAAAGATGGCGGTGTACCCGACCACCCTCGGCATCCCGGAGTTGCGTGAGGCCATCACCGGTTGGTGCGAGCGCCGCTTCAACGTGCCAAACGGCTGGCTGGACCCGGCGCGCCATGTGTTGCCGGTCAATGGCACCCGTGAAGCCCTGTTCGCTTTCACCCAGACCGTGGTCAACCGTGGCGACGACGCCCTGGTGGTCAGCCCGAACCCGTTCTATCAGATCTACGAAGGCGCGGCGTTCCTGGCCGGGGCCAAGCCGCACTACCTGCCGTGCCTGGACGCGAACGGCTTCAACCCGGATTTCGATGCGGTCTCGCCGGACATCTGGAAACGCTGCCAGATCCTGTTCCTGTGCTCCCCTGGCAACCCGACCGGCGCGCTGATTCCGGTGGACGTGCTGAAGAAACTCATCGCCCTGGCTGACGAATATGACTTCGTCATCGCCGCGGACGAGTGCTACAGCGAACTGTACTTCGACGAACAAACCCCGCCGCCGGGGCTGCTCAGCGCCTGCGTCGAACTCGGCCGCAAGGACTTCAAGCGCTGCGTGGTGTTCCACAGCCTGTCCAAACGCTCCAACCTGCCAGGCCTGCGTTCCGGTTTCGTCGCTGGCGACGCGGACATCCTCAAGGGTTTCCTGCTGTACCGTACCTACCATGGCTGCGCGATGCCGGTTCAGACCCAACTGGCGAGCATTGCGGCATGGAACGACGAAGTGCACGTGCGCGCCAACCGCGCGCTTTACCGGGAGAAATTCGACGCGGTGCTGGAGATTCTCAGCCCGGTGCTGGACGTGCAACGCCCCGATGGCAGCTTCTACCTGTGGCCGAACGTGGCGGGCGACGACGCGGCGTTCTGCCGGGACCTGTTCGAACAGGAACACGTGACGGTCGTGCCGGGTTCCTATCTGTCCCGCGATGTGGATGGCGTCAACCCAGGCGCCGGACGCGTGCGCATGGCCTTGGTTGCGCCATTGGCTGAATGCGTGGAAGCGGCCGAGCGGATTCGCGCGTTCATCCAACGTCGGGGTTAATCACCCCATCGATCGTTCCCACGCTCTGCGTCACCTCCCCGAAGCGGAACGCGGAGCGTCCCTGGCGGCATTCCCACGCGGAGCGTGGGAACGATCCATAACACCGCCTCCCCTGTACAAATCTTCAGTAACGCCCAGGTTGCGCAATGCACCTATTTCGGTACACTCCACTCATGGTTGATATCGCCCCCATACTGAACGTACGTTTCTTCCGCACAGACGCCGGGAATGAGCCTGTTCGCGAATGGCTGACTGACCTGCCTCGCGAGCATAGACGGATGATCGGAACTGACATCAAGACCGTTCAGATTGGTTGGCCTATAGGTATGCCGGTGGTTCGCAAGCTGGACACTGGGCTATGGGAGGTCAGAATTGACCTTGGAGATACCATCGCCCGCGTTCTCTTCACTGTGGTGGGCTCTGACATGGTTCTACTCCACGCTTTCATAAAGAAAAGTCAAAAAACGCCAACCACCGACATGGCAACCGCCAAGCAGCGCAAAGCAAGACTATGAGGCACAGCAAATGAACAAGCACATCGGATCTGATTTTGACGACTTCCTCGCCGAGCAAGGTATCGCCGAAGAAGTTTCCGCAGCTGCGCTCAAACGCGTTATTGCCTGGCAGATTGCCGAAGCAATGAAGCTTCAGAAAGTGACCAAAAAAGCCTTGGCACAGCGGATGCACACCAGTCGCACTGCTGTTGATCGAGCGCTGGATCAGAACGATGCGGGAATGACGCTGGCAACACTTGCCAGCGCAGCGCGTGCGTTGGGTCAGAGGGTGGAAGTACGGTTGGTGCCCGAGCAGGAAGAGGCCCACGCCTAAGCGCTGCTGTGGCGAGGGGATTTATCCCCGCTGGGCTGCGTAGCGGCCCCTGAAGCAGTCAACTCAATCTGCCTGACGTATTCCGTTTGAACGTTCCCCCGCTCTGCGTGGGAACGTTCAAACACCACAAATCCCCTGTGGGAGCAAAGCTTGCTCGCGATGAGGCAGGCACTTATTGCATCAAGTCCGAAGCTCTACCCGGTCCAGGCACTTGTTCGCCAACAACATCCCCAACTCAATCATCTGGGCCACCCCCAATGCTACATGTCGTCGCGAGCCGTCCTGATCGAAGGCAAGGTCATTGAGCATTGCATTGGCCGAAGCCAGGGTTTCGCTGAGATTGGCCAGCAACACTTCGGTGTCGATACCGTCAGCCACAGTGAATAACTGCACTGGGGGCTTGGGTTCTGGCTCGCTGTCGTCAGGTTTGAGGTAATGGTCCAGCGCACGATCAGCGGCTTCTTGCAGCTTTTCGGGGGCGTAGTCGCCGTAGGGGAAAGTGGAGGCCGGTTTTGGAGGATTAGGCGTTTCTTTAGTCATGCTATTGCTCCTAGGGAAATTGGGAGCCGCCACCGAGTCTTCTCACGGACCGGAGGGTGGCAGCCGTACGCGGGGTGAGAATCCAAGCCCCTAGGAAGCCCGGCCATGCCGAAGCATGCCCGCGCACAGCCGCCATAACATAGTGCCCAGACGAAAAGCGCCTGCACTTTATATGGTCGGCGCCTACGCGCCTACTAGGGAGGATCGGATTCTCACGTCCGGTCGCTGAATTGGCAGCGACACCCAGAGGCTAGAGCCCTCGCTTCCGACGGACAACCTTAAAAACTTGTCGGAAACTTCGGCGCGTCTGACAGACCACCATTCCTGTGGCGAGGGAGCTTGCTCCCGCTGGGCTGCGCAGCAGCCCCAAAGCAGTCAACTCAATTTGCCTGATATACCGGATTGTCTAGTTTCAGGGCCGCTTCGCGCCCCAGCGGGAGCAAGCTCCCTCGCCACACTTAGCTTTGCGCCATGGCTGCTACTTACCCAACCCCAAATTCGCCTCCGCCAAATCCAACTCCCCCAGCACCTCACGCAGCACATCATCCCCAATCTGGTGATGACGGCTGAGACGATACAACTCCAGCCGCTGCGCCCGATAGGCCTTCAAGCGCAGCCGGCGTTCCAGCAGGTCCATTTCGAACGCCAGCGCCTGGGCTTCGGCGGAGTCGTTGAACACCTCCAACTGATGGCGATACTCAGACATCAGCCGCGCCTTGACCTCGGTCGCCAGCGCCGCCTGGGCCGCATCCGGCGTACTGCTCGCTTCGGTCGGCTCTTCCACTTCCAGTGCATGAATCGCCGCTTCAGCGGTTTTGCGCCAGGCCTCGCGCACTTCGTTACGGCGCTTGTCGTCGGGGCTTTTCTCGATGCCACGCAGCAGCAGTGGCAAGGCGATGCAGGCAGCAATGAGCGACAGCAGAATCACCCCGGCGGCAATGAAGATCAGCAGATCTCGCTCGGGAAACGGCTCGCCCGCCCCCAGCAGCAACGGCACCGACAGCACGCCCGCCAGTGTCACCGCCCCACGCACGCCGCCAAAGGTCAGCAGCCAGCAGGAGCGCGCGTCCGGCACCAAGGTCAACTCGCCTTTGCCGCGCCAGCGCCGCAGCAGTCCGGACAAGCGCCAGATGCTTTGCACCCAGACAAACCGCAGCACCAGCAACACCAGGAAAATCGCCACCAAGTCCAGGCAGCGGTAGAGCAACGTCGGCCACAACGTGGTTTCGTGGCTGGTCACCGCCTTGATGATGTCCGGCAATTGCAAGCCCAGCAGCAGGAAGATCAAGCCGTTGAAGGCGAATTCCAACAGCGACCAGACACTGCGATTGAGCAGCCGCGTGCCGGTCTGGCGCGGCAGCAGGTCAAGCCAGCTCTGCATCATCCCCGCCGCCACCGCCGAAAGAATCCCCGAGGCCCCTAAGCGTTCAGCCAGCACATAGGCCGCGAACGGCAGCAACAACATGAATACTACGTGGGTGGCCGGATCGTCCCAGCCCCGGGCAATCATCCAGGCCCGCAAGCGGCCTACTAGCCAACTCAGGGCCACGCCAACCAATAGCCCGCCAACCGCCACTAAAACAAAGGTCAGACTCGCGTTGGCCAGGGAAAACACCCCAGTGATGGCGGCCGCCAGGGCGAACTTGAAGGTCACCAGGCCCGACGCATCGTTCATCAGCGCCTCGCCCTGGAGCATGTGCATCAACGGCGCAGGCAGGCGGTCACGGGCAATCGCCGACACCGCCACCGCGTCGGTCGGCGACAGCACGGCAGCCAGGGCGAAGGCCACCGGCAGCGGGATGCTCGGCAGCAGCCAATGAATGAAATAACCGGCACCCACCACCGTGAACAACACCAGCCCCACCGCCAGCGTCAGGATCGGCCCTCGCAGGCGCCACAGCTCGCGCTTGGGCATGCGCCAGCCATCGGAAAACAGCAGCGGAGGCAAGAAGAGAAACAGGAACAGTTCGGGATCGAGAGCTACGTGCAGACCCAGGGACGGCCAGGCCAACAAGGCACCGGCGCCGATCTGCACCAGGGGCAACGGCAGGGGGATCAACCGCCCGATCAGGCGCGACACGCCCACCAGCATTAACAGGATCAGGACGGTATAGGCGCTTTGCATGACGGTTTTCCAATGACAGCAACACACATCCGGCAACAGCTTGCCGTTGAAGTGCCATATTAGCCGCTTAGCATGGGTCTGGCCGTTGTACCTATGTCGCAGCCCTGCCCTGTGGCAAGGAGCCTGTGGGAGCAAAGCTCGCCCAGAGGTTTGAGTGCATACCGATCTGGCCGTCGCGAAACCGTCCGGTCATGGCATAATCCTTCACCTTTTACTTTCAGCACCTGCAAAGGGGGCAGTTCCTTGACCGATTCAAGCAAAACGTTGCACCTTTTCGGCATCAAAGCCTGTGACACGATGAAAAAAGCGCGTACCTGGCTCGATGAGCACGCGGTGCACTACGACTTTCACGACTACAAAACTGCCGGCATCGACCGTGAGCACCTGACCCAATGGTGCAACGAGCATGGCTGGCAAGTGGTGTTGAACCGTGCCGGTACGACCTTTCGCAAACTCGACGACGAACGCAAAGCCGATCTCGACCAGCCGAAAGCCATCGAACTGATGCTCGCCCAACCCTCGATGATCAAGCGCCCGGTGCTTGACCTCGGTGACCGAACCCTGATTGGCTTCAAGCCAGATATTTATGCGGCAGAGATCAAGTAAGCCTGCCCAGTCCATTTTGTAGAGGTAATTTCATGTCCACTACCCTGTTCAGCCTGGCCTTCGGTGTCGGCACACAAAACCGTCAAGGCGCCTGGCTGGAAGTGTTCTACGCACAGCCGCTGCTCAACCCGTCGGCTGACGTCGTCGCAGCCATCGCGCCGATTCTCGGCTACAGCGAAGGCAACCAGGCCATCACCTTCACCACCACCCAGGCCTCGCAACTGGCAGAAGCGCTCAAGGGTGTCGATGCCGCGCAAGCCGCGCTGCTGACTCGCCTGGCCGAAAGCCACAAGCCGCTGGTCGCCACGCTGCTGGCCGAAGATGCCCAACTGTCTTCCACGCCTGAGGCCTACCTCAAGCTGCACCTGCTGTCCCATCGCCTGGTCAAGCCTCATGGCCTGAACCTGGCCGGCATCTTCCCGCTGCTGCCGAACGTGGCCTGGACCAGCCAGGGCGCGATCGACTTGAGCGAACTGGCCGAGCACCAGCTCGAAGCCCGCCTGCGTGGCGAGCTGCTGGAAGTGTTCTCGGTGGACAAGTTCCCGAAAATGACCGACTACGTGGTCCCGGCCGGCGTGCGTATCGCCGATGCCGCGCGGGTCCGCCTGGGCGCCTACGTGGGCGAAGGCACCACCGTGATGCACGAAGGTTTCGTCAACTTCAACGCCGGCACTGAAGGCCCGGGCATGATCGAAGGCCGTGTTTCGGCGGGCGTATTCGTCGGCAAGGGTTCGGACCTGGGCGGCGGTTGCTCGACCATGGGCACCCTGTCGGGCGGCGGCAACATCGTGATCAAGGTTGGCGAAGGCTGCCTGATCGGCGCCAACGCCGGCATCGGTATCCCGCTGGGCGACCGCAACACCGTGGAGTCGGGCCTGTACGTGACCGCTGGTACCAAGGTGAAACTGCTGGACGAAAACAACCAACTGGTCAAAGTGGTCAAGGCCCGCGACCTGGCCGGCCAGCCTGACCTGTTGTTCCGCCGCAACTCCGAAACCGGTGCGGTGGAATGCAAGACGCACAAATCGGCCATCGAGCTGAACGAAGCACTGCACGCCCACAACTAAGCCGCTTCACACCCTCACCTGTGGGAGCAGCTTTGCTCCCACAGGGTCCGGCGTCATTCCAGCAGGGCCCGAAAGCATGTTGATCCAATCCCCCTGGCGTGCCGATTTCCCGGCCATCGCCGCCCTGCAACGGCAAGGCCAGACCTACCTGGACAGCGCCGCCACCACGCAAAAACCCCAAGCACTGCTGGATGCCCTGACGCATTACTACGCCAATGGCGCGGCCAACGTGCACCGTGCGCAACATTTGCCGGGCGCCCATGCCACCCAGGCGTTCGAGGACAGCCGCCTCAAGGTCTCGCAGTGGCTCAATGGCGGAAACTGCGGACAAGTAGTCTTCACCCACGGCGCCACTTCGGCCCTGAACCTACTGGCCTATGGGCTGGAACATCTATTCAACCCGGGCGATGAGATCGTCATCAGCGCCCTGGAACACCACGCCAACCTGCTGCCGTGGCAGCAACTGGCCGAGCGCCGTTCGTTGACCCTGGTGGTGTTGCCACTGGATGCCGACGGGGTGATCGACCCTGGCGCTGCCGCCGAGCTGATCGGCCCACGTACGCGCTTGCTGGCGGTGAGCCAGTTATCCAATGTGCTCGGGGCCTGGCAGCCGGTGCCGGCGCTGCTGGCGCTGGCCAAGGCCCAGGGCGCGCTGACGGTGATCGACGGCGCCCAAGGCGTGGTCCATGGCCGCCACGACGTCGAGGCATTGGGCTGCGACTTTTATGTGTTTTCCAGCCACAAACTCTACGGCCCCGATGGGCTGGGCGTGCTGTTTGGCCGTACCGAAGCCCTTGGCAACCTGCGTCATTGGCAGTTCGGCGGCGAAATGGTGCAACAGGCCGATTACCACAGCGCCAGCTTCCGCCCGGCGCCGTTGGGTTTCGAAGCGGGCACGCCGCCGATTGCCAGCGTGATCGGCCTGGGGGCGACCCTGGATTACCTGTCCGACCTCGACCCGCAGGCGGTCATCGAGCATGAGGCGGCGCTGCATGACTACCTGCTCCATGGCCTGTTGGCCCGCAACGGCGTTCGCCTGGTGGGCAACCCGCGCCTGGCCCTGGTCAGCTTCGTGGTCGAAGGCATCCACAACGCCGACCTGGCCCACCTGCTGACCGAGCAAGGTATCGCCGTGCGCGCCGGGCATCACTGCGCGATGCCGTTGTTCAAGCATTTGAAGCTGTCCGGGGCGATCCGGGTGTCGCTGGCGCTGTACAACGACTCCGCCGATCTCGAGCGTTTCTTCGAGGCCCTGGACCAGGCCCTGGAGATGCTGCGATGAACCTGCCCGCCGAGGCCGCCACCGCGCTGCAGATTTTCCAGGACGCGTCAGGTTGGGAACAACGCGCCCGGCTGCTGATGCAATGGGGTGAGCGCCTGCCGCCCCTGAGCGACGAAGACAAGTGCGAGGCCAACCTCGTCCACGGCTGTGAAAGCCAGGTGTGGCTGGTGGGTCAGTTGCACGACGGGCATTGGCAGTTTTGCGCCAGCAGCGATGCGCGGTTGATCCGTGGGCTGGTGGCGTTGCTGTTGGCGCGGGTCAATGGATTGTCCGCCGTTGAGCTACAACAGGTGGACTTGCCGGACTGGTTCAATCAGTTGGGATTGTCGCGGCAGTTGTCGCCGTCGCGCAGCAATGGCTTGAATGCGGTGTTGAAGCGGATGTTTGAGTTGACCCGCCAATGATCGTTCCCATGCTCCGCGTGGGAATGCCTCTACGGACGCTCCGCGTTCGGCTGTATTAGGGACGCAGAGCGTCCCGGGCTGCATTCCCACGCAGAGCGTGGGAACGATCTTCAGTCAAACTCTGTCCGCCGGCCGCCGCACACCCGCCACGATCTTATCCACAGCCTTGGTCGCCGCGACCATGCCGAACGTCGCCGTCACCATCATCACCGCGCCGAACCCGCCGGCGCAGTCGAGCTTGACGCCGTCGCCGACAAAACTCTTCTGCAAGCAAATGCTGCCGTCCGGTTTCGGGTAGCGCAGTTGTTCGGTGGAGAACACGCAAGGCACGCTGTAGTGACGGGTCACGGTGCGGGAAAAGCCGTAGTCGCGGCGCAAGGTGGAGCGCACCTTGGAGGCCAGCGGATCGTTGAACGTACGGTTCAAGTCGCAGACCTGGATCAGCGTCGGGTCGATCTGCCCGCCCGCGCCGCCGGTAGTGATGATCTGGATCTTGCGGCGCTTGCACCAGGCGATCAGCGCAGCCTTGGCGTTGACGCTGTCGATGCAGTCGATCACGCAATCGATGTTCGGCGTGATGTATTCGGCCATGGTGTCGCGGGTGACGAAGTCGGCCACCGCGTGCACGGTGCAGTCGGGGTTGATCCCGCGCAGCCGCTCGGCCATCACCTCCACCTTGGGTTTGCCGACGGTACTGTCCAGGGCGTGCAACTGACGGTTGGCGTTGCTGACGCAGACATCGTCCAGGTCAAACAGCGAGATCTCGCCCACGCCGCAACGGGCAATGGCTTCCGCCGCCCAGGAGCCGACACCGCCAACCCCGACAATCGCCACATGGGCCGCCCGCAGGCGCTCCAGGCCTTCGATGCCATACAAACGGGCGATACCGGCAAACCGTGGATCTTCTGTACTCATGACCATTACCCCAAAAACCGGCGCGCATTATAGGGCTTTGTCTCGGCAATTTAAGCAAAACCTCTGTGGGAGCGAGCTTGCTCCCACAGGTTTTGTGCTCCACCTGTCCCGCACCAGGGGCCCATGGTGGTCGTTTTGCTATAAGATAACCGCCATTTTGCGCGAGCCAGCCCGCGCCTGCATAAGCCTTGCGTTCACACTATATTCCCGGAGCTTTCATGACGGCCTACGCCGACCTCTCGCCGACCCTGCAACTCGCCTGCGACCTGATCCGCCGTCCGTCCGTGACGCCGGTGGATGCCGATTGCCAGAAACTGATGATGCAGCGCCTGGGCAACTCGGGCTTTACGCTCGAACCGATGCGTATCGAGGATGTGGATAACTTCTGGGCCAGCCATGGCAAGCATGACGGTCCGGTGCTGTGCTTCGCCGGGCACACCGATGTGGTGCCGACCGGTCCGGTGCAGGCCTGGCAGCTCGACCCGTTCGATGCGGTCATCGATGAACAGGGCATGCTCTGCGGCCGTGGCGCGGCGGACATGAAAGGCAGCCTGGCGGCGATGGTGGTGGCGGCCGAACGGTTCGTCGCCGACTACCCGGACCACAAGGGCTCGCTGACCTTCCTGATCACCAGCGATGAAGAAGGCCCGGCCCACCACGGCACCAAAGCCGTGGTCGAACGCCTCAAGGCCCGTCAGGAACGACTGGACTGGTGCATCGTCGGCGAGCCGTCGAGCACCACGCTGGTGGGCGACGTGGTCAAGAATGGCCGGCGCGGTTCCCTCGGCGCGAAGTTGACCGTGCGCGGCAAGCAAGGCCACGTGGCTTATCCACACCTGGCGAAGAACCCGATCCACCTGGCCGCGCCCGCCTTGGCTGAGCTGGCCGCCGAGCATTGGGACCACGGCAACGACTTCTTCCCGCCGACCAGTTTCCAGATCTCCAACCTCAATTCCGGCACCGGCGCGACCAACGTGATCCCCGGTGATCTGGTGGCGGTGTTCAACTTCCGCTTTTCCACCGAATCCACCGTCGAAGGCCTGCAACAGCGCGTTGCCGATATCCTCGACAAGCATCAGCTGGACTGGCACATCGACTGGGCGCTGTCCGGCCTGCCGTTCCTCACCGAACCCGGTGCGCTGCTCGACGCCGTGTCGTCGAGCATCAAGGACGTCACCGGCCGCGAGACCCAAGCGTCCACCAGCGGCGGCACGTCCGACGGTCGCTTCATCGCCACCATGGGCACGCAAGTGGTGGAGCTGGGGCCGGTCAACGCGACCATCCACCAGGTCAACGAACGCGTGCTGGCCGCCGATCTCGATGTGCTGACCGAGATCTACTACAAGACGCTGATCAAGTTGCTCGCCTGATGCTCGCCTGCCCGATCTGCAGTGAACCGCTGAACGCGGTGGACAACGGCGTGGTGTGCCCGGCCGGCCACCGCTTCGACCGCGCGCGGCAGGGTTACCTGAACCTGCTGCCGGTGCAGCACAAGAACAGCCGCGACCCCGGCGACAACCAGGCGATGGTCGAAGCCCGCCGCGACTTCCTCAACGCCGGGCACTATGCCCCGGTCGCCCGGCGCCTGGCCGAACTGGCCGCCGAACGCGCGCCCGGGCGCTGGCTGGACATCGGCTGTGGCGAAGGCTACTACACCGCGCAGATCGCCGAAGCGTTGCCCAACGCCGATGGTTATGCCCTGGATATTTCCCGCGAGGCGGTCAAGCGCGCCTGCAAACGCAACCCGCAGCTGACCTGGTTGATCGCCAGCATGGCCCGGGTGCCGCTGGCGGACGGCTGCTGCCAGTTCCTGGCCAGCGTGTTCAGCCCGCTGGACTGGCAGGAGGCCAAGCGCTTGCTCAGCCCCGGCGGCGGCCTGATGAAAGTCGGTCCCACCGCCGGCCACTTGATGGAATTGCGCGAGCGCCTGTACGACGAAGTGCGCGAATACACCGATGACAAGCACCTGGCCCTGGTGCCGCCGGGCATGGTGCTGGATCACAGCGAAACCCTCGAATTCAAGCTGACCCTCGACAGTGGCCAGGACCGCGCCAACCTGCTCGCCATGACGCCCCACGGCTGGCGCGCCAGTGCCGAACGCCGTGCCAGCGTAATCGAGCAGGCCGAGCCGTTCCAGGTCACAGTGTCGATGCGCTACGATTATTTCGTTCTTCAATAACCTTTTGATTCCGGTCCCGGGCAACCGCTCGGGCCCCGTTAAATCCGCGAATGGATTTTTCAAGACCGCAGCGAGGACATCCATGCGCCAACCCGATATCGAGATTTACCTCAAAGACGCCGACGTCGACCACAAGGCCATCGCCGCCTGGCTCGGCCAGGCCCTGGGCCCGTGCAGCGACTGGGCCCAGAAAGGCCAGACCTACAAGTGCAAGGCCGGCAACATCCCGGTGACCTGGCTGCCCAAGGCCGTGGGCAAATGGAACAGCCTGTACCTGGAAAGTGACCAGACGCCGTGGGAAGACGACATCGCCTGCGCCCGCGCTGCCTTCGCCGCACTGAACGTCGAAGTGCGCTGCGCGCCTGGCTCTTGGGTCGAGGAAGAAGGCGAGGAATCGGCGGATCGCTGGATTCGCATCAGCGCCGATGGGGAAGAAGAGATTACCTGGAAGACGGCGTGACGCCAGTCTCAGGTGCAGCCTAGCTCCAAATGTGGGAGCACTGTGGGAGCAAAGCTTGCTCGCGATGGCGGAGGTACATTCAACATCGATGCAAGCTGACCTACCACTGTCGCGAGCAAGCTTTGCTCCCACAGGGATCTACCACGGCTTCTAGAGTGGGGTTACAACCCCACCACATCCTCAGCCTGCAAGCCTTTCTGCCCTTCCACGACCGCATACTCGACCTGCTGGCCTTCGGTCAGTGAACGGTGGCCTTCGCCGCGGATGGCGCGGTAATGCACGAACACATCCGCCCCGCCTTCACGCTGGATGAAGCCGTAGCCTTTGGCGTCGTTGAACCACTTCACACTGCCGGTTTCCCGTGCTGCCATGATGCTCACTCCCACTTCTTATTTTTAAGTCGGCTTTTCCCGCCCAACCGCATAAAGGCAAAGCCGTACGAACTTTAGCCACCGTCCGGCCCTCCATAAGGGAGGCCATGGCAGTCACTGGCCGAGTATATGACAGACACAAAAACTCTCAACTGACTTTACTTCGGCGCTTTTTTGCCGATTTTCGGCGAATCCGGCACACTGGCGCCCGCCCCATCCCATTCACTCATGCAGAAGCCGTATGACCCGTTCCCCGTTCCGCCGTCTTGTGTTTGGCACCCTGCGCCGACTGTTGTACCTCTGGGTTCGCTCAGAGACGATCAACCAGTCGTCCTTCACCCTCAACCTCGACCGCAGTCGCCCGGTGTTCTACGTCCTGCAAGATCCTTCACTCACCGACCTGGCGGTGCTCGACACCGAATGCACCAAGGCCGGCCTGCCCCGTCCGGTGCTGCCGGTCTCGGTGGGCAACCTGCTGGAACCGGCGGCGTTTTTCTACCTGACGCCAGCGCCGGACTGGATCGGTCGCCAGGACAAGCGCGGTGCGCCGCCCACCCTGACGCGGCTGGTCAACGCCCTGACCCACAATGCCGCCGAAGACGCCCAGATCATCCCGGTCAGCGTGTTCTGGGGGCAGTCGCCCGACAGCGAATCCAGCCCCTGGAAGCTGTTGTTCGCCGACAGTTGGGCCGTCACCGGGCGCCTGCGCCGCCTGTTGAGCATCATGATTCTGGGGCGCAAGACCCGCGTGCAATTCTCCGCGCCGATCCACCTGCGCGAGCTGATCGAACACGACAAGGGCCACGAGCGCACCGTGCGCATGGCCCAGCGGATCCTGCGGGTGCACTTCCGCAATCTGAAAGCAGCGGTCATCGGCCCCGACATTTCCCACCGACGCAACCTGGTCAAGGGCCTGTTGAACCAGCCGCTGGTCAAGCAGGCGATTGCCGAGCAAGCCGAGCGGGAAAATATCTCCGCCGAAAAAGCCAAGGCCCAGGCCCTGCGCTATGGCAACGAGATCGCCTCGGACTACACCTACACCGCGATCCGTTTCCTGGAAGTGGTGCTGAGCTGGTTCTGGAACAAGATCTATGACGGCATCAAGGTCAACCACATCGAAGGCGTGCAGAACGTCGCCCAAGGCCACGAAGTCATCTACGTACCCTGCCACCGCAGCCACATCGACTACTTGCTGCTGTCGTACCTGCTGTTTCGCAACGGCCTGACGCCACCGCACATTGCCGCCGGCATCAACCTCAACATGCCGGTGATCGGCGGCCTGCTGCGCCGTGGCGGGGCGTTTTTCATGCGCCGCACCTTCAAGGGCAACCCGCTCTACACCGCCGTGTTCAACGAATACCTGCACACGCTGTTCACCAAAGGTTTTCCGGTGGAGTACTTCGTCGAGGGCGGGCGTTCGCGCACCGGGCGCATGCTGCAACCCAAGACCGGCATGCTCGCCATCACCCTGCGCAGCTTCCTGCGCTCGTCGCGCATGCCCATCGTGTTCGTGCCGGTCTACATCGGTTATGAGCGCGTACTGGAAGGCCGCACCTACCTGGGAGAACTACGTGGGGCCAGCAAGAAAAAAGAATCTATCTTCGACATCTTCAAGGTCATCGGCGCCCTCAAGCAACGCTTCGGCCAGGTGGCGGTGAACTTCGGCGAACCGATCAAGCTGGCGGAATTCCTCGACGGCGAACAGCCGGATTGGCGCCAACAGGAACTGGGCCCGCAATTCAAACCGGCCTGGCTCAACGCGACCACCAACCGCCTCGGCGAGCGCGTGGCCCGGCACCTGAACGAAGCGGCAGCGATCAACCCGGTCAACCTCGTCGCCCTGGCGCTGCTGTCCACCAGCCGCCTGGCCCTGGACGACCGCGCCATGGCGCGAGTGCTCGACCTGTACCTGGCGTTGCTGCGCAAGGTCCCGTACTCGCCCCACACCACCCTGCCCGAAGGCGATGGCCGGGCGCTGATCGAACATGTGAAAGGCATGGACCTGCTGTCGGAACAGAGCGATGCCCTGGGCAAGATTCTGTACCTGGATGAGCAGAACGCGGTACTGATGACCTACTACCGCAACAACGTCCTGCACATCTTCGCCCTGCCGGCGTTGCTGGCGAGCTTCTTCCAGAGCAGCTCGCGCATGAGCCGCGAGCAGATCCTGCGCTACACCCACGCGTTGTACCCGTACCTGCAATCGGAGCTGTTCATTCGCTGGTCGCTGGAAGAATTGGACGGCGTGGTCGACCAGTGGCTCGAAGCATTCGTCGAACAGGGCCTGCTGCGTTTCGAAAATGACCTGTACCTGCGTCCGGCGCCGAGTTCGCGGCACTTCGTGCTGCTGACCCTGCTGTCAAAAAGCATCGCCCAGACCTTGCAGCGCTTCTATATGACCGTTTCGCTGCTGCTCAACAGCGGCCAGAACACCATCAGCGCCGAAGAACTGGAAGACCTCTGCACCGTCATGGCCCAGCGCCTGTCGATCCTGCATGGACTGAATGCGCCGGAGTTCTTCGACAAGAGCCTGTTCCGCCACTTCATCCAGACCATGCTCGACCTCGACGTACTGCGCCGCGACGAAGCCGGTAAACTCAGCTACCACGAACTGCTGGGCGAACTGGCCGAAGGCGCGGCCAAGCGGGTGCTGCCGGCGGAAATTCGCCTGTCGATCCGCCAGGTGGCGCTGCATCGCAGTGAAGACGCCGCGGACGTCGCGATCACCGCCGACAGTTGAAGGTTGTCGATCACTCACCGAGAAGCATGGAACGCTTGCGGTGAGTTGATGGGGCAGTCAACCAGCTTACTCCGACGCTGCGCAGCGGCTAAGGCGACGTGAAACCAAGAAAAGACCTACAGAGAACTTTGGAGCAGGCCTTTAGGATGGGCTCACGTCAATGTCGACGTACTGAAAAGGAATTCAGCATGAACATCATCACGTTAACCCTGCAACTGCCCGAAGGCTTTCAACTCCCGGAAGCCGCTCGCACCGAAGTCAGTGTGCAAAATGCTGCCGGCGCCCAGATCAGCGCCAGCGGCGGCCAGGGTTCCAACATGGCGCCTAAGGAGCCAGTGGCCCAGCAGCCTTGGCAATATCGCTTTCTCCTCGACCCCAAGACGACGCCCGTAGGGGAGGAACTCTCGGTCAAGGCACAAGCGTACGAAGGTGACACCGCGCTTTTTCTTGAAACCGAACAGGCCTTCACCTGGGATGGCGGCAATCAACACGTTGACATCCTGCTGAGCCTGGCGCCAGCATCGCTGGCTGAAACTGTTCAAGCGCCCGCGTTCGGTTCCTGAACCGCGACGTTACGAATGGATGCTTGGACGCAAATCCGCTAAATGCTCATTGACGCCCGCGTGGCTGGCGTCAATGAGCCAGGTGCTTCCAATGAAAAAACTCGCTCTGCTTGCATCCATGGCATTACTGGCCGCCTGCCAATCGGCAACGCCCCCCTCCAAGACCGTTGCCTCCCTTGATGGCGAAGTGTTCTATCTGCAACGCATTGCCCTGCCGCCCAACGCGACCTTGAGCGTGAGCCTGCAGGACGTTTCCCTGGCCGACGCCCCTGCGGTGGTACTCGATGAGCAGAGCGGCCCGGTCAAAGGCCAGGTCCCGCTGCCGTTCCACCTCAGTTATGATCCGGCCCAGGTCAAGCCCGGCCATCGTTATGCCGTGAGCGCCCGCATCGAAGTGGACGGCCAGTTGATGTTCATCACCACTGAACAACACGCCGTGCAACTCGATGGCAAGGATCCGCAGCCGTTGAAGATCCGCGTCAACGCCGCACGCTGATTCCTTTTTCAAACTTTCATCAAGGACGCCATCATGTTTCGCTCAACCCTCCGTTTTACCGGCCTGTGCGCAGGCCTGCTGATTTGCGCCAATGCCATGGCCTTGTCCTTGAGCGACCTGTCGCAAAAAGACGCCACGGGCGGTCTCAAGGACGCCTTGACCCAAGGTGCGCAGGTGGCGGTCAAGCAACTGGGCACCCCCGGCGGCTTCAGCAACAACCCGGATGTGAAGATCGAACTGCCAGGCAAGCTCGGCAAAGTCGCCAGCAAGATGAAAGCCTTCGGCATGGGTGATCAGGTCGATCAACTGGAAACCAGCATGAACCAGGCCGCCGAAGCTGCGGTGGTCCAGGCCCAGCCGATCCTGGTCAATGCCGTGAAGAACATGAGCGTGGACGATGCCAAGGGCATTCTCAGCGGCGGCCAGGACTCCGCCACGCAATACCTGAACAAGAGCAGCCGCGAGCAGATCCGCGCCAAGTTCCTGCCCATCGTCAAGCAAGCCACCGACAAGGTCGGCCTGGCGCAGAAATACAATGCCTTCGCCGGCCAGGCCGCGACCTTCGGCGTGCTGGACGCCAAGAGCGCCAACATCGAAAACTACGTGACCGAGCAGGCGCTGGACGGGTTGTTCGAGATGATCGGCAAGCAGGAAGCCACCATTCGCCAGAACCCGGCGGCTGCGGCGACCAGTTTGGCGAAGAAGGTATTCGGTACTCTTTAAGCCAAGCGCAAAACACTGTGGGAGCGAGCCTGCTCGCGATAGCAGTATCAGCCATAACATCTCTATTGGCTGTTGCACCGCTATCGCGAGCAGGCTCGCTCCCACACTTGATCTTCAGTGCTATCAGAATCGCCTCAGGTTTTCTTGACCCTGAACCACGCCGCATACAATGCCGGCAGGAACAACAGCGTCAACGCCGTCGCCACGATCAGGCCGCCCATGATCGCTACGGCCATCGGTCCGAAGAACAGGCTGCGTGACAGCGGGATCATCGCCAGCACCGCCGCCAGTGCGGTGAGCACAATCGGGCGGAAGCGACGCACTGTCGCTTCGATGATCGCCTGCCAGGGCGCCAGCCCCGCCTTGATGTCCTGTTCGATCTGGTCCACCAGGATCACCGAGTTGCGCATGATCATCCCCGACAGCGCGATCGTGCCGAGCATGGCGACGAAACCAAACGGCTGGCGGAACATCAACAGGAACAGCGTGACACCGATCAACCCCAGCGGCGCGGTGAGAAACACCATGGCCGTGCGCGAGAAACTGCGCAGTTGCAGCATCAGCAAGGTCAACACCACCACGATGAACAGCGGTACCCCGGCGTTCACCGATTTCTGGCCGCGGGCCGAATCCTCTACCGTACCGCCCACCTCCAGCAGGTATCCGTCCGGCAGTTCTGCACGAATCGGCTCCAGGGTCGGGAAAATCTGCTGCACCAGGGTCGCCGGTTGTTCCTTGCCGTAGATATCGGCCCGTACGGTCACGCTCGGCAAGCGGTTGCGGTGCCAGATCACGCCTTCTTCGAAACCGTATTCCAAGGTCGCAATCTGCGACAGGGCAACGCTCTTGCCGTTGTCGGTCGGCACCGCCAGGCTCGGCAGCAACGACAGTTCGGTGCGCTCATGCACCGTGCCACGCAGCAGGATTTCGATCAGTTCGTTGTCTTCCCGATACTGGCTGACGCTGGAGCCAGTGAGGGAGCTGCGCAGGAAACTCGCCAGGTTGGCCGTGCTCACGCCCAGGGCTCGGGCCCGGTCCTGGTCGACGTTCAGGTACACCACCTTGCTCGGCTCTTCCCAGTCCAGGTGCACATTGGTCACGTAAGGGTTTTCGCGAACTTTCGCCGCCACTTTGCGCGCCAGGGCGCGAACCTTTTCGATGTGTTCGCCGGTGACGCGGAACTGCACCGGGTAGCCGACTGGAGGGCCGTTTTCCAGACGGGTGACCCGCGAGCGCAGGGTCGGGAATTGTTCGTTCAGGGTCGAGATCAACCAACTGCGCAAAGGCTCGCGGTCTTCGATGGTCTTGGCCAGCACCACGAACTGGGCGAAGCTGGACGCCGGCAGTTGTTGATCCAGCGGCAGGTAGAAACGCGGCGAACCGGTGCCGACGTAGGCCACGTAATTGTCGATGCCCGCGTGGTCCTTGAGCAGCGCTTCAAGGCGCTTGACCTGCTCGGCGGTGTTGCTCAGGGACGCGCCTTCCTGCAGTTTCAGGTCGACCATCAGCTCCAGCCGCCCCGACGCCGGGAAGAACTGCTGCGGCACGAAACGGAACAACACCACCGAGCCGACGAACAACAGCACGGTCAGGATGATGACGGTTTTGCGACGACGCACGCACCACTCCACCATCCGCCGGACACGCTGATAGAACGGCGTGCCGTAAGGGTCGGTCTGGCCGTCAGCCGTGCCATGTTTGGCCGCGTGAATTTTCGCCAGATCCGGCAGGAGCTTTTCCCCCAGGTACGGCACGAACACTACGGCCGCCACCCAGGACGCCAGCAATGCCAGGGTCACGACCTGGAAAATCGAACGGGTGTATTCGCCGGTGCCCGATTGCGCGGTAGCGATTGGCAGGAAGCCGGCCGCGGTGATCAACGTACCGGTGAGCATCGGGAATGCCGTGCTGGTCCACGCAAAACTGGCGGCCTTGATCCGGTCGAAGCCCTGCTCCATCTTGATCGCCATCATCTCCACCGCGATGATCGCGTCGTCCACCAGCAGCCCCAGCGCCAATACCAGCGCGCCGAGGGAAATCTTGTGCAGGCCGATGCCCAGGTAATACATCGCGGCGAAAGTCATTGCCAGCACCAGCGGGATCGCCAGGGCCACCACCATCCCGGTGCGCAGTCCCAGGGAGAAGAAGCTCACCAGCAACACAATCGTCAGCGCTTCCACCAACACCTGGACGAACTCACCGACCCCGGTCTTCACCGCTGCCGGCTGGTCCGACACCTTGCGCAATTGCATGCCGGCCGGGAGCGTGTTCTGGATCCGGGCAAAATCGACCTCGAGGGCCTTGCCCAACACCAGGATGTCACCACCTTCCTTCATGGCCACGGCCAGACCGATGGCATCTTCACCCATGAAACGCATGCGTGGCGCCGGTGGATCGTTGAACCCCCGGCGCACATCGGCCAGATCGCTGATGCGGAACGTACGATCGGCAACCCGGATCGGGAAGTTGCGGATCTCTTCCACGGTCTGGAAATTCCCGGAAACCCGTAGCTGCAATCGCTCGCTGCCGGTTTCAAAGAAGCCGGCGGTCGATACGGCGTTCTGCTCTTCCAGGGCCTGCTGGACCGCCGCCAAGGGCAGGCCGAGGGTCGCCAGCTTCACGTTCGACAGCTCGATCCAGATCTTCTCGTCCTGCAAACCGAGCAGTTCGACCTTGCCCACGTCCTTGACCCGTTGCAGCTGGATCTGGACGCGGTCGGCGTAGTCCTTGAGCACGGCGTAGTCGAAGCCGTCACCGGTCAGCGCATAGATGTTGCCGAAGGTGGTGCCGAATTCATCGTTGAAAAATGGCCCTTGGATACCCGGCGGCAAGGTGTGGCGAATGTCGCTGATCTTCTTGCGGATCTGGTACCACAGCTCGGGAATCTGCGCCGAATGCAGGGAGTCGCGTGCCATGAAGGTCACCTGGGACTCGCCCGGCCGGGAGAACGAGACGATCCGTTCGTAATCGCCGGTTTCCATGAGCTTCTTTTCGATGCGCTCAGTGACCTGCCGCGAGACTTCCTCGGCCGTGGCGCCCGGCCAGGTGGTGCGGATGACCATGGCCTTGAAGGTGAACGGCGGGTCTTCGCTCTGGCCAAGCTTGGTGTAGGAAAGCGCGCCAACGATGGCCAGCAACAGCATCAGGAACAGTACGATCTGGCGGTTGCGCAACGCCCATTCGGAAAGATTGAAACCCATCGGGGATTACTCCTTGGCCGTCAGGTTGACCACGCGGTTGGAGCGATCCACCGGCCGCACCTGCTGGCCGTCGAGGAGCACATGCACGCCGGCCGCCACCACCCAGTCATCGGGGCTGAGGCCTTCCAGCACCGGAACGGTCTTTTCGCCGAAGGCGCCGACCCGCACCGGGACTTTCTTCAGGGTGTTGTTGGCGTTGACCACCCAGACGTACGTCGCGCCGTTTTCAGCCGTCAGGGCCGACAACGGCACCGACAGCGGCACCTTGTCAGCGGTCTGGATAAACACCCGGGCACTCTGGCCCAGCTCGGCTGGAACACTGCCGGCGGTGAAGGCCACACGGGCGGCGAAGGTACGGGACTTGGGGTCGGCGGCCGGCGATAGTTCGCGAATGCGCCCGCTGAAACGCTGGTCAGGTTGGCTCCACAGTTCGACCGAAACCGGCTGGCCGATCTTGAACCGGCCAAAACCCTGTTCCGGCAGGCTGATCAGCACTTCACGCTCGCCGTCGGTCGCCAGGGTGAACACCGTTTGACCGGCCGATACCACCTGCCCGACCTCCACCGCACGCCGCGCAACCACACCATCCTGGGGCGCACGCAACACCGAATAGCTGGCCTGGTTGTTGGCGACATCGAACTCGGCCTTGATCTGCTTGAGCCGCGCGGTGCCGGAGCGGTAAAGGTTTTCGGCATTGTCGTACTGGGAGCGGCTGACCATCTGCCGTTCCATCAAGGTCTTGTAGCGGTCACGCTCGGCGCGGACCAGGTTCAGGTTGGCCTCGGCGGCGGCAACCTGGGCACGGGTTGCTTCCAACTGCAGGCGCACATCTTCGGGATCGAGTTCAGCCAGCGGTTGATTGGCCTTGACCCGCTGGCCCTCTTCGACCAGCCGTCGGCTCACCTTGCCGCCAATGCGAAAGGCCAGGTCGGGCTCGAACCGGGCTCGTACTTCGCCGGGATAGCTGTCCATCGCCTGGGCCGAAGGCTCTGGATTGACCACCATGACCGGGCGCACGGCGACGGGCACCGGCTCGTCATGACCGCACGCAGACAATAAAAAAGCCAGGGTGACTGGCACGGCGAGGGGCAAGGCATAGCGGAACATGGCGAGTGACCTTTCGCTAATGGTGCTTGGAATAATTATACTGGCGAGTATGTTATTAATAGCAAACTCACCAGTCCAGTATTAAAGCGAAGAAATGTCGAACAATCCTCCAATCCCCTCCGGCCCCGGCCGTCCCAAGGACTTGGCCAAGCGCCAGGCCATTCTCGACGCGGCGAAACGTCTGTTCCTGAGCATGGGGTATGCCAATACCAGCATGGACGCCGTCGCCACCGAGGCGGGGGTTTCGAAGCTGACGGTCTACAGCCATTTCAACGACAAGGAGACGCTGTTTTCCGCTGCCGTGATGGCCAAATGTGAAGAGCAGGTACCGTCGCTGTTTTACGAATGGCCTGACGGCGTTCCGATCGAAAACGTGCTGCTGAACATTGCCCGTGGGTTCAACCAACTGATCAACAGCGATGAATCGTTGAACCTGCATCGGCTGATCATGGCCTTGGGCAGCCAGGATCCGAAGCTGTCGACGATTTTCTACGAAGCAGGCCCACAGCGGATGCTCTCAGGCATGGAGCGGCTGCTGATCAAGGTCAATCAGAGCGGCGCCCTGAGCATCGATAAACCGCGCAATGCCGCCGAGCATTTCTTCTGCCTGATCAAGGGCGCAGCGAATTTTCGGTTGTTGTCTGGCTGCGGCCCGGCCCCGGAACCGGAAGCCGCCGAGGCTCATGTGCAGGAAGTGGTGGGGTTGTTTGTGCGGGCTTATCGGCCTTAGGCCTGCCACAGTTTTTTCTGACTGAGGTGGACCTGGGGGAGCAAAGGTTTCCCTGACTGAGGCGGACCTGTGGGAGCAAAGCTTTCCCTGACTGAGGCGGACCTGTGGGAGCAAAGCTTTCCCTGACAGAGGTTGACCTGTGGGAGCAAAGCTTTCCCTGACAGAGGTTGACCTGTGGGAGCAAAGCTTTCCCTGACAGAGGTTGACCTGTGGGAGCAAAGCTTGCTCGCGATGGCGGCGCTGCGATCTATCAGAACACCGCGTCATCGTTCATCGCGAGCAAGCTTTGCTCCCACAGATCATTCTTCTCCGACAGAACACCTTCCCCCACAGATCAGGGCTTGAGCGCTTTCTTGGGGTAGATGTCGTAGCGACTGGATTTGCCATCGAGCCCATGACTCGGCTTCGGCCCGTCGATGCACGGGGCCTTGCGCGGGCGCTTGACCACCACCCGGTGGGTCGCCAGGGCCAGCGCGGCAGCGAGCAGCGCCGGGGCGTCCGGGTCGTCGCCCACCAGAGGGCGGAACAGGCGCATTTCCTTCTTCACCAGGGCGGTTTTCTCCCGATGGGGAAACATCGGGTCCAGGTAGATCACCTGGGGCGGTTCGCCTTCCCAGTCGCGCATTACTTCGATGGAATTGCCCTTGAGCAAACGCATGCGCGCCACGATCGGCGCCACGTCGAAGTCCTCCGCCGCGCGGGCCAGGCCATCCTCCAGCAGGGCGCCAATCAGCGGTTGACGCTCGATCAGGCTCATTTCGCAGCCCAGGCTGGCCAGCACAAACGCATCCTTGCCCAACCCGGCCGTGGCATCCAGCACCCGCGGACGCACACCTTGGGCGATACCGACCGCCTTGGCGATCATCTGGCCGCTGCCGCCACCGTACAAACGCCGATGGGCTGCTCCGCCTTCGACGAAGTCCACCCGCACCGGCCCTGGCGCGTCCGGGCCCAGTTGCTGCAACTGCAATCCCTGCTCGCCGATCTGCAAGGCAAACTCGCCATCGTCCACTTGCAAAGGCAGGCCAAGCCGCTCGGCCCAGTGCTCGGCCTGCGGTTGGAAGGCCGGGGCCAGGGCCTCGACATGGATGCGGCAGGCCGCGGGTTGCTCACTCATGGAAACATGCTCAAAAAATTAAGGATCGGCAAAAACGGCCGATAACAACGGTGAACGGCATTTTGCCAGAGCTGAGCGTCGACCGAGAAAAATGTCAGACATTCAATCCACATCGATAGGCGTTATCTCCCCTTACGGCGATTACAGCCTGCGTAACACCCAAGCGCTGAGCGGCGTCAGTCACCTGTGGCAGGATTTTTTTGCCCGGGCCCTGGCCGATCAACTGGGTGATAACGCACCGGCACCTGGCAGCTACCAGCCAGTGGCCCTCGATGAAGCGGTTGAACCGACCCTCGGCGCCGAACTGCTGGAACACATCGTCAGCCAGCGCACCTGCGAAGTGACTGAAACACCGGTCAAGCCGCCTGAGCCGCTGTTCCTGCCCATCGCCGAATTCGAACTCGACCTGCTGGACAAGCCCTTCCCGCCCTTCCCAGCCGAAGAAATCGCCGCCCAGCAGAAGCAGCAGACCTTCGAGAGCAACTGGGTTCGCCCACTCGTCCTCACCGCCGGCCAACCGCTGCCGGAGCCCGGCCCGGCACCGCAACCGCGGCCACTGCACCTGCCAATCGCCGAGTTCGAACTCGACCTGTTGGACAAACCGTTCCCGCCCTTCCCGGAAGAGGAATTGGTGGCGCAACAGAAACAACTGGATTTCGACATCCGCTGGGCACGTCCGATCGTGCTGCAGAACCTGCGCATCGCCGCCTGATCCTCAACGACAGATCCACCATGGCCCCACGTCCAGATGAAAATGGTTGCGGTGCGCCGCGTTGTAATCCGGGCTCAAGACCACACTGAACATATCGCAGGCGCCGTCGCGAGCCTGACGTAGAAAGCGCGCATCGGCATCGTCCTTGGGCCAGTCCTTGAGCACACTGACCGTGCGCCCATCGGCCAGGCGAAACCCGGCGATGTCCAACGCACTGGCGGTGGCGTGCTGGCTGCGCGCCCCACTCTCACGGCCATACATGTTGCGACAGGCGAAACTGCCGAGGTGATCGACCCGCGTCACTTTCTGCCCGTAGACCGCCATTGCCGCCGGCTGCAACCCATGACGCTCGAACAGCGCGAAGGCCACGGCCAGTGGGCAACTGGCGAGGAAACTGCTGCTCAGCGCCACCTCACCACCCTGCACCCTCAGCACATTGGTCAGCGGGCACGTCGAATTGGCGCCACTGTCCGCCTGGCGGGCGGTGCGCAGCCCCGACGTGGCGAGGGCCTGGTCGCACAGCTGCGGGTCGTTGCGCAGGGCCATGAGCTTGAAGCGGGTCAGCAGGTTCGGCGCAAGGTTGACGTCCAGGGGTGCCCAGGGATTCCATTGGGGCGGCAGCGTCACCCAGCCGCGCCATACCCCCAGCACTGCGACGCCAACGAGCAGTGCCACGACTGCAAGAACTTTCAAAAACCGCACGATGTTGCCTCGGGCCTCAACCCTTGAATAATTGGTTGGCCTGCTTGAACGGCATCGAGCGGCGCGTGAAGGTGAACGTGCCCTGCTGCTGGATTTCCTCGGCGGCGCGGAAGAACTCGCCAAGCGCGGCCAGGGCCAACGCCGATCCGACGCTGATGCGCTTGACGCCCAACTCGCTCAACTGCGCGACGGTCAGGTCCAGCGCCCCGGACATCAGCACATTCACCGGTTTCGGCGCCACGGCCCGCACCACTGCAAGCACTTGCTCGGCGCTGCTCAGCCCCGGGGCGTACAACACGTCGGCACCTGCGTCTGCGAAGGCCTTCAAGCGGCGAATGGTGTCGTCCAGGTCCGGATTGCCGTGCAGGAAGTTCTCCGCCCGGGCCGTCAGCAGGAAGGGATACGGCAAGCTGCGCACGGCCTCGGCGGCGGCCTTGACCCGCGCCACGGCATGGTCGAAGCAATAGATCGGGCTGTCTTCGCGCCCCGTGGCATCTTCGATCGAACCACCCACCGCACCGGCCTGCGCCGCACGGAGCAGGTTACGCGCGCAATCGTCGGGGGCATCGGCAAAACCGTTCTCCAGGTCCACGGCCACCGGCAAGTCGGTGGCTGCCACAATCGCCCGCACATTGGCCAGCGTGTCCTCCAGGCCCAGGGCGCCATCGGGCCGGCCCAAGGAAAAGGCGTGGCCGGCACTGGTGGTCGCTAGGGCTTCAAAACCGAGGCTGGCCAGCATCTTGGCCGAACCGGCATCCCACGGATTGGGAATGACAAAAGCCCCTTCACGTTCGTGCAAGGCCTTGAACGCCTGGGCTCGACGAGTTTGCGCATCCATGTAGTTCGCTCCTGAGCTGAGAAGGTTGGCCTCAGAGCAAACCCAGTTGCTCGGCGGCGGGCTCTCTATATAGCTCAGGCAGGGCCGGCAAGCCAGGCAAACGACTCATCAGGCGAGTGTGGAAGCGTTGCGCGAGTTTGGCTGCCAGCAGGTTGTCGGCGGTGTGCAGGAAGATATAGGGCGTGCGCCCCTCTTCGATCCATCCGGCGATTTTCTCGACCCAGGGCGTCAGGAACGGTTCATTGGCTTCCAGCACCGGATGGCCGATGAAGCGCACTTGCGGACATTGGGTGAACGCCGCAGGCCGGGGCGGCACGCGGGGCTTTTTCGATTGCGCGTGAAGCACCGCAGGATCAAGGGAGGTGCAACTGAACAAGGCTCGGGGATCGAGACAGATACGTTCGACACCACGATCGAGCAACAGGCGATTGAGGCGCCGTTCAGCGTCGCCCTTGGCAAAGAACTCATCGTGACGGACCTCCACGGCCAACGGGCGCTGCAAGGCGTCGATGAACCCCGCCAGTTCCGGCAACCGATTCGGGGTGAAGGCCTTGGACAGTTGCAGCCAGTACGGCGAGACGCGCTCACCCAAGGGGCTGAGCAGTTGCAGGAAGGTCTCGGTGGCCGCCAGGCGCTCGCGCAAGTCGCCATTGTGGCTGATGTCACCGGGGAACTTGGCGGTGAAGCGAAAGTGCTCGGGCATGATTTCGGCCCAGCGCTGGACCGTGGCCGCAGATGGGCTGGCGTAGAAGGTCGTATTGCCTTCCACGGCGTTGAACACTTGGGAATAGAGATTCAGGAAGTCGGTGCTTTTCGCGTCCTGGGGATAAAGGTAATCGCGCCAGGCGTTTTCGCTCCAGGAGGGGCAGCCCAGGTAGTAAGGCAAGACCATCAGATGTAGAGATCGAGTCCCAGCACTTCCATATCCCAATCGACGAAACCGGCGGTGCTCAGGTAGCTCGCCAGGGCCGTGGCGACACTGCGACTCATTGCACGGTGATAGAGCATGTCTTGCTGGCGGGCGGGAAGATTGCTCAGGCGTTGCGCGGAGGCTTTGGCGGCGCGGGCGGCCAATTGCTCTTCAGACGGGAACTCCAGTTCGCCATCGATATCATCATCGAAGGACTCTTGCTCAGCGATTTTGCCTGCATGAGGCTTGCGCTTGATGGGATAGGACTGGGATGAAACGCCGTCTATACGCATAACAGAATGCTCGGTATCAATGATGGCAATTTAGCGGCACTTTCGCAGCCGCGCAAATGCGCAAGTGATAACTAGAACACATAAAGCTTAAAAGGTTTAAAAACGGGCTGAAAAAGTGACGACTGGCAATATTGGGTGTGACTTTTGGGTGGGGGAATGTCTTTGTGCTGTGATTTTGTGGCGAGGGGATTTATCCCCGCTGGATGTAGGAGCTGGCGAAGCCTGCGATCTTTTGATCTTTGACTTGTTCACTTGAGATTCAAGTGTCGCTGGAAAGATCGCAGCCTTCGGCAGCTCCTACAACGGTGCTCGCTTGAGAAGGGGGTGAAGCTTTTTTATCGCTCGGACTTGGGGGTTGCGACTTTGTCCCGCAAGTAAACGGGTTGCGCATCATCGGCCGGGATGGCTTCACCACGGGCCCAGGCGAAGCGCGCCAGGGCCAGCAGGTCTTCGGCGTGAGGCAGCAATGTGGCGTCCTGGCCGGTCAGGCTGACGGCGATGCGCTCGCCGTAGCCCCAGCCGGTACCGGCACCGAACCACTCACCGTCGGCCCCGCTCGGCAACGCCGCCGCTTCGGGTGGCAATACCGCTTCAGCACCGACCAGGCGCATCTCGCCGTCGGTTTCGCGATAGCAGCCCCAGTACACCTCGTCCATGCGCGCATCGATGGCCGCTGCGACTTGGCGGGCGCCCTGTTCGCGCAAGGCGCGCTGGGCCAGCACCGCCAGGTTCGACACCGGCAACACCGGTCGCTCCAGGGCAAACGCCAATCCTTGCACCACACCGATGGCAATGCGCACACCGGTAAAAGCGCCCGGCCCGCGACCGAAGGCAATCGCGTCCACTGCCTGCAAGGTCGTCCCGGCATCGCTCAGCAGTTTCTGGATCATCGGCAACAGTTTCTGCGCATGCAGGCGCGGGATCACCTCGTAATGGCTCGTGACCTTGCCGTCGTGCAGCAAGGCAACGGAGCAAGCTTCAGTCGCGGTGTCCAGGGCCAGCAAGGTGCTCATCGATGTGTCCGTAAATCAGGTGGAAAAAAGTGCGCCAGTATAAACAACTACGGCCCGCAAGCGGGCCGTAGTTGATGCAACTGATCAGACTTTTCAGCTCAGCGCTTCGAGCACCTTGCCGGTGATCGCATCGACCGTGCCAACGCCCGGGATGTGGCTGTACTTCGGCTTGCCCTGGGCAGCCGACAGATTCTGGTAGAACGCCACCAGCGGCTTGGTCTGGGAATGGTAGACCGACAGGCGATGACGCACGGTTTCTTCGGTGTCGTCCTTGCGCTGCACCAGCTCTTCACCGGTGACATCGTCCTTGCCCGCGACTTTCGGCGGGTTGTAGACGGTGTGGTAGACACGGCCGGACGGCTCGTGGACACGACGACCGGCAATGCGCTGGACGATCTCTTCGTCGTCGACCGCGATTTCGACCACATGATCGAGCTCAACACCGGCAGTCACCAGGGCTTCGGCCTGGGGAATGGTGCGCGGGAAGCCGTCGAACAGGAAGCCGTTGGCGCAATCGGCTTGAGCGATACGATCCTTGACCAGGGCGATGATCAGGTCATCCGACACCAGGCCGCCGGCATCCATGATGCTCTTGGCCTTGACGCCCAGCTCGGTGCCCGCCTTGACCGCGGCACGCAGCATGTCGCCAGTGGAAATTTGCGGGATACCGAATTTTTCGGTGATGAACTTTGCCTGAGTACCTTTACCGGCCCCGGGAGCTCCCAGCAGAATGACGCGCATCGATGTGCTCCTCAATTTTTTTATGTAAAACGCTCGGATTCGCCTCGTGGGGCCAATCTTCGAAAAACAGGATCGTGACCGCCCAAACGGCCAAAGGCTGATCAAGATACACAGCAGGCCCGACCCACACAAGCCGCCGAAAGTCGGAGGAACCCGTGCCCGATACGACCTTCGGAGGGGGTGGCGAGAGTCGCAACCGGGCAATGAACTGTCGCCTGGCCAACCTGTTTCCTCCCCCGGCGGACAACGCCCGGGAACGCCGGGCGAGCCGTTTCGGTGCGCTGCCTAACCTTAGCCGGTATTACGCAAACCGGCGGCAATACCCGCCACAGACACCAGCAACGCCTGTTCCACGGGGCTGCCCTGGGCCACATCCTGCTGCCGCGAGCGCGCCAACAGTTCGGCCTGCAACAGGTGCAGCGGGTCGAGGTAAGTGTTGCGCAGGCGAATGAATTCCAGCGTGGCAGGGCTATGTGCCAGTAGCTGCGACTGACCGGTCAACCCAAGGACCACCGAGCAGGCCTGCGACAATAGGTCGCGTAAATGCGCACCCAAAGGCAGCAGCCCAGGTTCCACCAAACGCTCATCGTAGGAGCGGGCAATATCGGCATCGGCCTTGGCCAGCACCATCTCCAGCATGTCGATGCGGGTCCGGAAGAACGGCCATTGCTCGCGCATCTGCCCCAGCAACTCACCTTCGCCGCGCTCCAGGGCCTTGCTCAGTGCGGTTTCCCAGCCGAGCCAGGCCGGCAGCATCAGGCGGGTCTGGGTCCAGCCGAAGATCCACGGGATCGCCCGCAGGCTTTCGATGCCACCGGCCCGACGCTTGGCCGGGCGGCTGCCCAGGGGCAGGCGCCCCAGTTCCTGCTCGGGGGTGGACTGGCGGAAGTACTCGACAAATTGCGGGTTTTCCCGCACCACGGCGCGGTAGGCCTTGACGCCGTCTGCCGCCAGTTCGTCCATCAGGTGCCGCCACTGCGGCGTGGGCGGCGGCGGTGGCAGCAGCGTCGCTTCAAGCACCGCAGCGAGATAAAGATTGAGGTTCTGTTCGGCGATGTCCGGCAGGCCGAATTTGAAACGAATCATTTCGCCTTGCTCAGTGGTGCGGAAACGCCCGGCCACCGAACCCGGGGGCTGGGACAGGATCGCCGCGTGCGCCGGACCGCCACCACGGCCAACGGTGCCGCCGCGACCATGGAACAACAGCAGTTCGACTTGCTGCTCACGGCAGATGTCCACCAGCCGCTCCTGGGCCCGATACTGCGCCCAGGCCGCCGCGGTGGTCCCGGCGTCCTTGGCCGAATCGGAATAGCCGATCATCACTTCCTGGGGGCCTTGCAGCCGCGAGCGATAGCCGGGCAGCAGCAACAGCCGCTCGATCACCGGCCCGGCATTGTCCAGGTCGGCCAGGGTCTCGAACAGCGGCACCACGCGCATTGGCCGCAACACGCCGGCGTCCTTGAGCAACAGCTGCACCGCGAGGACATCGGAAGCCGCACCGGCCATGGAGATCACGTAGGAACCCAGGGACGCCGCTGGCGCCGCAGCCACTTCCCGGCACGTCGCCAACACTTCCGCCGTATCGGCCGATGGCTTGAAATGGGCCGGCAGCAGCGGACGCCGGTTGCTCAGTTCCGCCAGCAAGAAGCTGATGCGCTGCTCCTCGTTCCAATCCTCATAGCGGCCCAGGCCCAGGTAGTCGGTTATTTCCGTCATGGCGGCGGTATGGCGCGTCGAGTCCTGGCGCACGTCGAGGCGCACCAGGAACAGGCCAAAGGTCACCGCCCGGCGCAGGCAATCGAGCAGCGGCCCGTCGGCAATCACGCCCATGCCGCATTCGTGCAACGAGTGGTAGCACAGCTCCAGAGGGTCCAGCAGCTCGCGGTTGTGCTGCAACACCTCGGCGCTTGGCGGCGTGGCGGCACTCAAGGAGGCGTGGGCCCAGTTGCGGGTGGCGCGCAGGCGTTCACGCAGTTGCTTGAGCACGGCGCGATAAGGTTCGGCGCTGTCGCCGGCCTGGGCACGCAAGGCCTCGCTGGCGTGTTGCATCGACAGCTCGGCCGCCAGTTGATCGACATCACGCAGGTACAGGTCCGCTGCCATCCACCGCGCCAACAAAAGCACCTCGCGGGTCACGGCGGCGGTGACATTCGGGTTGCCGTCACGGTCGCCGCCCATCCACGAGGCAAAGCGGATCGGCGCGGCCTCCAGCGGCAGGCGCAAGCCGGTGGCGGCATGCAGCGCCTGGTCGGCCTTGCGCAGGTAATTGGGAATGGCCTGCCACAACGAGTGCTCGATTACCGCAAAACCCCACTTGGCCTCATCCACCGGGGTCGGCCGGGTGCGGCGGATTTCTTCGGTGTGCCAGGCTTCGGCGATCAGGCGTTGCAGGCGCTCGTGAATCTGCGCGCGCTCGGCGCTGGTCAGGTCGCGGTGATCCTGGGCCGCCAGTTGCGCGGCGATGGCGTCGTATTTCTGGATCAGCGTACGGCGAGCCACTTCCGTGGGGTGGGCCGTGAGGACCAGTTCGATCTCCAGCCGCCCCAATTGCCTGGCCAGGGCTTCGGCGCCATGGCCCTCGGCCCGCAACCGGGCGAGCAACTCGGGCAGTACCCGTGCCTCGAAGGGCGCCGGTTGCGACTCTTCGCGGCGATGAATCAGTTGGTATTGCTCGGCGATGTTGGCCAGGTTGAGAAACTGGTTGAACGCCCGCGCCACCGGCAGCAGTTCGTCCTCGCTCAACTGGTTGAGGCTGGCGCTGAGTTCGGCGTCCACGGAACCGCGTCGATCAGCCTTGGCGCCCTTGCGGATCTGCTCGATCTTGTCGAGAAACGTGTCCCCGTATTGTTCACGGATGGTGTTGCCCAATAGCTCACCGAGCAGGTGAACGTCTTCGCGCAAGCGTGCATCGATATCGGTCATCAGCATTTCTCCAGCAAAAAAGTCCGGACAGCTCTTGGATTAGAGAGTGCCGATGCCCACCGTTTCTGACAAGCGACGAAGGGACTTTAAACCTTGCAGGACAAAGCTAGTCTCATGAGTAAGCCACACAACGGCTTGTCACTCACCGCGCCTGCCACGAGCAGGCTTATTGAGGTCATCATGAAAATTCGTGAGCTTGCCCAGCATTGGGAAGAAAACGCCAAGGGCCGCCTGACCCAGACTGGCTACACGATTCATCTGGACGTGGAAGCCGCCGCACGGCTGGCGGCGATCTGCGACATGTACCCCAAGCGCCAGCCCGAGGAGCTGCTCGGCGAGTTGATCGGGGCGGCACTGGAAGAGCTGGAAGCAAGCTTCCCCTACATCAAGGGCTCGCAAGTCGTCGCCACCGATGAAGAAGGCGACCCGCTGTACGAAGACGTCGGCCCGACCCCGCGATTCCTCGCCTTGTCCCGCCGGCATCTGCACGAACTTTCCTCGCAGAACGACAAATCCAAGCACTGACTCCTGTAGGAGCTGACGAGCGAAGCGAGGCTGCGATCTTTCCCCTGACGCTTGAGTCCCAAGCGAAAGATCAAAAGATCGCAGCCTTCGGCAGCTCCTACATCCGCGCCCGCCAAAAAAACGCAGGTTTCCCTACACCGGGAATACCGCTGCGCGCCTTGAAAGTTCAGCTTTTCTGCGACTGACCAATCAGTCAGTAATTCTTTTGGCGAATGGCCATCTTCGCTGAACTTTTGAAAAACGCCTCGGGTCACACCGAGTAACCATACTGGAACGGTTGTTTAAATAAACGCGCCTTGGCGCCAGCGCCAAACCAGACGTCACGGCTTCGGTCCCAGCATGGATTTGTCGTTTTTTCAGGAGTTTTCCAATGGAGTTGAAGCCTATGAATACCTGCACTGCCAAACCCTCATCCACTGGCCTGCGCGGCTTGAAGTTGGCTGCCCTGGCGATCGGTAGCAGCTTCATTCTCGCCGGTTGCGCCGGTAATCCACCTTCGGAGCAGTACGCGGTGACCCAATCGGCGGTCAACAGCGCCGTCAGCGCTGGCGGTACCGAATTCGCTGCCGTGGAAATGAAATCGGCCCAGGACAAGCTCAAGCAGGCGGAAATCGCCATGCATGACAAGAAATACGACGAAGCCAAGCGTCTGGCCGAACAGGCCGAGTGGGACGCCCGCGTCGCCGAGCGCAAGGCTCAGGCCGCCAAGGCCGAACAAGCACTCAAGGATTCTCAGAAAGGGGTTCAGGAACTGCGTCAGGAAGGCATGAACAAGGTTCAGTAAGCCGTTCACGCCACGACGTACTTCTCATTGATAAAAGGACGACAGACTATGATGCACAAACACTTGATGATGCCCGCACTGCTCGCTGCCTGCGTAGCCCTGGCCGCTTGCTCCCACGACCCGAACGCGAACCTGGAACAGGCACGGACCAACTACAACGGCCTGCAGGCTGACCCGGCGGCGACCAAAGTGGCAGCATTGGAAACCAAGGACGCCGCCGACTTCCTGGCCAAGGCTGACAAGGCCTATATGGACAAGGAAGACGAAGCCAAGGTCGACCAGTTGGCCTACCTGACCAACCAGCGCGTCGAAGTGGCCAAGCAGACCATCGCCTTGCGCAACGCCGAAGCCGAGCTGAAAAACGCCGGTGACGAACGTGCCCGTGCCTTGCTCGATGCGCGTAACGCGCAGATCAAGCAACTGCAGGACAGCCTCAACGCCAAGCAGACCGAACGCGGTACGCTGGTGACCTTCGGCGACGTGCTGTTCGCCACCAACAAGTCCGACCTGCGCGCCAGCGGCATGACGAATGTGAGCAAACTGGCGCAGTTCCTCCAGGAAAACCCGGACCGCAAGGTGATCATCGAAGGCTACACCGACAGCACCGGTTCGGATTCCTATAACCAGTCGCTGTCCGAGCGCCGCGCCAGCTCCGTGCGCACTGCCCTGGTGAAAATGGGCGTGGACCCGGCCCGCATCGTGACCCAGGGTTACGGCAAGGAATTCCCGGTGGCCGACAACACCAGCGTCTCGGGCCGTGCCATGAACCGTCGCGTGGAAGTGACCATCTCCAACGACAACCAGCCAGTGGCCCCGCGCTCGACCATGAGCGCCAACTGATCGGCTGAGAGCAACAAAAAAGCCCCGCCTGACTTTCATCAGGCGGGGCTTTTTCATGGCCGAAGAGGTTTGGCTGTACACAATCCCTGTGGGAGCGAGCTTGCTCGCGATGGCGGAGTGTCAGGCACTATTTATGCTGCTGAACCACCGCTATCGCGAGCAAGCTCGCTCCCATAGGGGGCTCGCTTATGGCTGCAATTTTTGCGGCGTTTCCTGGCCCATGCAGCGCACCGCGCGTTTCTTCTCGTTGATCAGCACGCCGGTCAGGCCTTTCTGCTCGGTGTCGAACAACACCAGCACACCATCGATGCACTGGGCGACCTGGGGGGCCGGTTCCAGGGAAACCTTGTAGTCCTCCCCCGGTACGGTCTTGAGCATGGTGAACTGGTTGAGCAGCAACGCGTCCTCGGGCTTGGCGAAGTGCAGGTAGCCGTAGTACCACAGCGTCGCAACGGTGCCGAGAATGCTGCAGATACCGGTGATGATCAGGGGGATGGCGTTACGTTCTTCGCTCATTGCGGACTCTCTGGTGATTCAACGGGTGATTTCGGGTAATTCGGGACCTCGCCCAGGCGGCGCAGGCCGTCGAAGTGCTGGGGGTCGTCGAGGTAGCGCAGCATCACGGTGCGCCAGGTTGGGTCGGCGAATGTCTGCACATGGCCGCCGCGTGTCAACTGCAGGACCCGCGGCGGCGGCGCAGCTTGATACAGGCGGATGCCGTTGGAAAGGGGCACGATGGGGTCGTCCAGGCTGTGGTAGATCAATTTCGGCACGCCATTCAATTGCGCCACGGAACTGATCGCGCTGTCACCGTCCGGCACCAGCCAGGACAATGGCACCTGGAGCGGCCAGGTCAACCACGAGGTGCTCAGGGCAAACCGGCCGACGTCACGATAGCTGGCAGGCACGCCATCGAGCACCAGGGCCTTGAGCTGGCGTTGACGCTGCGGGTGTTCGACCAGGTAATGCACCGCCAGCGCACCGCCCAGGCTCTGGCCGAGCAGCACCAGCGGCTTGCCCTGCACCTCGGGCGCCTGGTCGAGCCATTGGAACGCCGCGTCGATGTCCTGGTAAATCGCCGGCAGGCTCGGCTCGCCTTCGGACAGGCCATAACCCCGGTAGTCGACCATCAACACCTGGTAGCCCTGCTCCGGCAGCCACCAGCTCCCGCCCAGGTGCCAGGCCAGGTTGCCGCCGTTGCCGTGCAAATGCAGGACCGTGCCCTTGACCTCCACGCCTGGTTTGACGGGCAGCCACCAGCCCCTGAGCTTGAGACCGTCGGCGGTGGTCAGGGTGATGTCGCGGTACTCGAGCCTGGCCCGCTCCGGGGTGAACGGCAGGCCGCGTTCGGGGTAGAACAGCAGTGAGCTGCAACCGCTCAGGGCCAGCAAAAGGCAAATGATGCCGAGGGTTCGCATCCGGTGAAACCTCGCAAAAATCAGGGTTGGAACACCGTCCCTGTGGGAGCGAGCCTGCTCGCGAAAGCGGCATTGCAGTCAACATTGATGTTGAATGTTCAATCGCTTTCGCGAGCAGGCTCGCTCCCACATTTTCGGACAGTGTGGGTGTTCAGAGGATATTGGAATAATCCGCTTCGATCCGGTCCAGGCTCAGGTGGTTCAGGAAGTTGGAGAAACACATCCAGGCCGACAGGGCGTTCATGTCGCGGAACTGCTCGGGCAGGTACTTGGGCGGTACGACCAGGCCTTCGTCCACCAGTTGCCGCAACGTGCGCATGTCCTCGAGGGTGGTCTTGCCGCAGAACAGCAGCGGCACCTGTTCCAGCTTGCCTTTGCGCACGGCCAACTGAATGTAGTTGTAAACCATGATGAAGCCCTTGAGGTAGGACAAGTCTTTGGTGAATGGCAGACCCGTCGGCACCGACCCTCGGAAAACCCGACTGGCGTTGCCGTAGCTTTCGGCCATTTCAAAACCCTGCTCGCGGAAGAACTCGAAGACCTGCAGGAAATCGGCGCCCTCCTCCACCATGTGAATGGCCCGGGTACGGTTGGTCAGTTTGCGCAGGCGGCTCGGGTAGGAGGCGAAGGTGATGATTTCCATCAGGATCGCCAGGCCTTCCTGAGTCACCGTGGACGAGGGTGGGCCCTTGGACAGGAAGGTGCAGATCGGCTGGTTGAGGCCGTTGAGGGTGGTGCCAACGTGCACCAATCCTTCGTGGACTTCCAGCGCCCGCACGTCGCGCTCGTTGAACATCGCATCGGTGCGGATCTTGATGTAGTCCGCACCCGCTGCCGCGTCAGCCACGATGCCATCGGACTCGAACACCCGGATGGTTTCCTCGGCTTCGCCGAACACCCGGTTGAGGCGGTGTTGCAGCAGGCTGACGGCTTCCTTGGCGCTGAGGACTTTCGGCTCGTCCTTGAGGTCGCCCCGGCCATCGATGTTGTTCAGGTAATCGGAGAGCATCAGGCCCAGGTCGGCCAGGGTCGGGTCGCCGGCGTGGAAGGCATCGGAGGCGGCGCCATAGAGCTCCTGGGAGATCAGCCCGAAATCCTCGGTGCCACGCGCCTCGAGCATGCGCACCACCATGCGGTATTCCTTGCACATGCGGCGCATGATCTGGCCAACCGGGTTGAACTGCCCAAGCTGGCGGGTGATGTCACGCTCGATGTTCTGGAACTCCAGCTTCACCTTGCTCGAATCGAAAGACAGTGGCCGGTTGAGGTAATAGTCGCGATCCACCGCGGGCATTTCCTTGCCCTTGGCCTTGAGAAAGCCCTTGCGGATGTTCTCGTCCCACTTCACCGCGTCGAGGATGCGAATCGGCGTTTGCGCCAGCACAATGCGATCGGACAAGGTGCGTATCGTCTGCTGGTAATCGTCCACCCGGAACTCCTGTGAAAAAACGTCCGCTTGTTGCTGTTATTGGGATTTGACCAGCCGCTGGTAGCGCACGGCCTCCGAGAACACATCGGAATTGGCCGGGTCGTCGAGGTAACTGAAAACCTTGTTCATGTCGCTGTCCACCAGCACGCCGTCACCTTCCTCGCTCTGGTTCGGTTGGCCGCTGAGGCGTTTCTGGGCGATGGCCTGGTTGATCTGATCCAGGTCCAGGTTGTAGACCACCAGCTCTTGCTTGTCGGTCAACTCGAAACCGGCGATCAAATAGTGGCCGCCAAACCGGGCCGGCACCTTGGCCGACACGTACCAGCGGCTGCCATGACGGGAAACAGTCAGCGGGATGGCTTCGCGCTCATGGGGCCTGGCCCTGAAGTAGCTGATGGCCTGGTAGCGGTGCTTGCCGACCTGCGTCAGCTCCAGGTTCAACGGTTCGCCCCAGGCATTGGTGCTGGTCCAGTGACCGAGCAGGCCCGCGGGCGCCGCTTCGCTGTCAGGCAACGGCGCCTTGAACGACACCAGACAACCACTGAGCAGCAGCAACGACACGGCCAGTACAACGGCACGCCAGGCTTTCATTTGAACTCCCTATGGCACAGCGCCTCGTCCTTACATATGGGAGCAGGTGTGTGTGGGAGCAAAGCTTGCTCGCGATGAAGACACCTCGGTCTATCGAGAGACCGCGTTATCGTTCATCGCGAGCAAGCTTTGCTCCCACATAGCCCACTCCCATAAGGGGTTACACCGACGCCAGTACCAGGTGCATGTAGCGGGTCAGGATGCCGAGCATATCTTCATCGGCTACCGGCTCGGCGCCATTGAGCAAGCCCTGATATTCCATCCGTCCGATAATCGCCGTCAACACTTTGGCATCCTGTTGCGGCTCACGGGAGCCCAATACCTGGAAAAACTGACAGGTGCCGTGCAGCAAAATCTGCTGGTGGGAACGCACCAACACCGCCAGGCGCGGGTTGAGCAGCGCCTCCTGGCGAAAGGCCTGTTCGGCCATCAGGTACTCACGGCGACTGTCCAATTGATGTTGCACGTAGTCGGCGGTCATCCGGGCAATGTCGTCCGCCAGTTGCGAGCGCGATTGGGCGCTGCCGTCACCATAGGCGACCATTTCCCGCAGCAGGCCTTCGTTGTTGGCCCACAGCTTGCCCATGAACGCCGCGCTGCGTTCCACATACTGGGCGAAGGTATCGGTGAGCAAGTCATCGATGTCCTTGAAATAATACGTGGTGGCCGACAGCGGCACGCCGGCTTCGGCGGCCACGGCGCGGTGACGCACGGCTCGCACGCCATCGCGCACCACAATGCGCATGGCCGCGTCGAGAATCTCCTGGCGACGCTGCTCACTGCCCTGTCGGCTGGCCTTGCGGCCCTGGTACTGAACACTTTCAGCGACAGCCGTGGCGACGCCCGCTGCACCCTCTGAAGCCATTGCACGATTCACGACAGGTCTTCCCTCTTTTTTTCAAAAGTAACCAATTGATACGTTTGTACCAGACAGGCAATAAAAAGCCGCCCTTCCAGGCGGCTTTTTAGTTGAAACACTTACGCTTGTGGCCGCATGTGCGGGAAGAGAATCACGTCCCGGATCGACGGTGAGTTGGTCAACAACATCACCAGGCGATCGATGCCGATGCCTTCGCCAGCGGTCGGCGGCATGCCGTACTCCAGGGCACGCACGAAGTCGGCATCGTAGTGCATGGCTTCGTCGTCGCCGGCGTCCTTGTCAGCCACCTGGGCCATGAAACGCTCGGCCTGGTCTTCCGCATCGTTGAGCTCGGAATAGGCGTTGGCGATTTCACGGCCACCGATGAACAGCTCGAAACGGTCGGTCACGCTTGGGTTCTCGTCGTTACGACGGGCCAGCGGCGACACTTCGAACGGGTACTGGGTGATGAAGTGCGGCTGCTCCAGCTTGTGCTCGACCAGCTCTTCGAAAATCATCACTTGCAGCTTGCCCAGGCCTTCGAAGCCGAGCACCTTGGCACCGGCCTTCTTGGCGATGGCGCGGGCCTTTTCGATGTCGTTCAGGTCATCGGCAGTCAGTTCAGGGTTGTACTTGAGGATCGAGTCGAACACCGACAGGCGCACGAACGGCTCGCCGAAGTGGAACACCTTGTCGCCGTACGGCACGTCGGTCGTCCCGAGAACAAGCTGGGCCAGCTCGCGGAACAGTTCCTCGGTCAGGTCCATGTTGTCTTCGTAGTCGGCGTAGGCCTGGTAGAACTCGAGCATGGTGAACTCGGGGTTGTGCCGGGTCGAAACACCTTCGTTACGGAAGTTGCGGTTGATCTCGAAGACCTTTTCGAAGCCACCCACAACCAGACGCTTGAGGTACAGCTCCGGCGCGATACGCAGGAACATTTCCATGTCCAGGGCGTTGTGGTGGGTTTCGAACGGCTTGGCCGCCGCACCGCCAGGGATGGTCTGCAGCATCGGCGTCTCGACTTCCAGGAAGTCACGCTTCATCAGGAAGCTGCGGATGTGGGCGATGACTTGCGAGCGCACGCGGAACGTCTGGCGCACGTCTTCGTTGACGATCAGGTCGACGTAGCGCTGGCGATAGCGCTGCTCGGTGTCGGTCAGGCCGTGGTGCTTGTCCGGCAGTGGGCGCAGGGACTTGGTCAGCAGGCGCACGCTGGTCATCTCGACGTACAGGTCGCCCTTGCCGGAACGGGCCAGGGTGCCTTCGGCGGCAATGATGTCGCCCAGGTCCCAGGTCTTGACGGCGGCCAGGGTTTCTTCCGGCAGGGTCTTGCGGTTGACGTAGACCTGGATACGCCCGGTCATGTCCTGGATCACCATGAACGAACCACGATCGAGCATGATACGACCGGCCACCTTGACTGGAATCGCCGCCTCGGCCAGCTCTTCCTTGGTCTTGTCCGCATACTGCTTCTGCAAGACGTCGCAGTAGGCGTCGCGGCGGAAGTCGTTGGGGAAGGCCTGGCCCTTGGCGCGCTCGGCAGCAAGCTTTTCCTTGCGCAGGGCGATCAGGGAGTTTTCTTCCTGTTGCAGGGCTTGCGGGTCGAGTTCTAGGTCGCTCATGTCTTTAAGGATTCCATCACAGGTTCGTTGCCCCCGGCCCCGGGCCGGAGTTTGCGGGCGAGTCATGCTCCTTGATGGAAGCGTGCCTGCCCGCCGCATGGGTGTCGCGTTACAGCCCTTGTTTGAGGCTGGCGATCAGGTATTCATCGATATCGCCATCGAGCACCTTGTCGCAATCGCTGCGTTCGATGCTGGTCCGCAGATCCTTGATCCGCGAGGCATCGAGCACGTACGAACGGATCTGGTGACCCCAGCCGATGTCCGACTTGGTGTCTTCCAGCGCCTGGGACGCCGCGTTGCGCTTCTGCACTTCCTGCTCGTACAGGCGAGCCCGGAGCATCTTCATCGCGGTGTCTTTGTTGGCGTGCTGGGAACGCTCGTTCTGGCAACTGACCACGGTGTTGGTCGGTACGTGGGTAATCCGTACGGCCGAGTCGGTGGTGTTAACGTGCTGACCACCGGCCCCGGAGGAACGGTAGGTGTCGATGCGCAAGTCCGCCGGGTTGATCTCGATCTCGATGTTGTCATCGATTTCCGGCGAGACGAACACAGCCGAGAACGAGGTGTGGCGGCGATTGCCGGAGTCGAACGGGCTCTTGCGCACCAGGCGGTGCACGCCGATCTCGGTCCGCAGCCAGCCAAAGGCGTATTCACCCTTGATGTGCACGGTGGCGCCCTTGATCCCGGCGACTTCACCGGCCGACAGTTCCATGATGGTGGCGTCGAAACCGCGTTTGTCAGCCCAGCGCAGGTACATGCGCAGCAGGATGTTGGCCCAGTCCTGGGCCTCGGTGCCGCCGGAACCGGCCTGGATGTCCAGGTAGGCGTTGTTCATGTCCATCTCGCCGCTGAACATGCGACGGAATTCCAGCTTGGCGAGGTTCTCGTCCAGGCGTGTCAGCTCGGCGACGACATCGCCGACCGCGCCTTCATCATTCTCTTCGACAGCCATGTCCAGCAGGTCGCGGCAATCGGCCAGGCCGCTGGACAACTCGTCCAGGGTCTCGACGATCTGCGCCAGCGCAGAACGCTCGCGGCCCAGCTCCTGGGCGTACGAAGGGTTGTTCCAGACATTCGGATCTTCAAGCTCGCGATTGACTTCGGTCAGACGCTCATGCTTTTGATCGTAGTCAAAGATACCCCCGAATAGTTTCGGAGCGCTCGGAGAGGTCCTTGATGGTGTTCAGGATCGGGTTGATTTCCATGGCGGGCAGCACTCGTTGGCGAACTTTTGAAAGCCGGCGAGTATAACGTAATCAAGCGCCAGCGGCAGCCCGCCTGGCGGCTTTAGGAACACCAATTCCTTGTATGCCAGCTCGCGTTGGCCCTGGTAGGAGCTGGCGAAGCCTGCGATCTTTTGATCTTGAGCTTTCGCTTGGGACTCAATTGTCTGGGGAAAGATCGCAGCCTCGTTGCACTCGACAGCTCCTACACCGCTCCTATACCGCTCCTACAAGCCCAGCGGGAGCAAAATCCCTCGCCACAAAAGCAACCTTGCCGCTGGTTCAGGTTGGTTTATTCGACGCCCACCCGATTACGCCCATTGTGCTTGGCCAGGTACAGCCCCTTGTCCGCCGCCGAGATCAGTTGCCGACAATCGCTACCCTGCTGGGGGGTGAAGGTCGAGACGCCGATGCTGACAGTCAGGTTTTCGCCGCCGTCGGGCGTGGTGTGGGGGATTTTCAGGGCGGCGACGCCCTGGCGCAGTTTCTCGGCCATCAGCCGCGCGCCGCCCGGCGAGGTGCCGGGCAGGACCAGGGCGAATTCCTCGCCGCCGTAGCGAGCCGGCAAGTCGGACGGACGGCTGCACGCGTCACGGATCGCCATGGCGACCTTGCGCAGCGCTTCGTCGCCTTCCAAGTGGCCGAAGTTGTCGTTGTAGGCCTTGAAGTAGTCCACATCGATCATCAGCAGCGACAGCTGGCTCTGGTCGCGCATCGCCCTGCGCCATTCCAGCTCCAGGTATTCGTCGAAGTGCCGGCGATTGGACAACCCGGTCAGGCCGTCGGAGTTCATCAAGCGTTGCAGCACCAGGTTGGTGTCGAGCAGTTGCTGCTGGCTGACCCGCAGTGCCCGATAGGCCGCGTCGCGTTGCAACAGCATCATGTAGGAACGCGAGTGATAGCGGATGCGCGCCACCAGTTCGATGTTGTCCGGCAACTTGACCAGGTAGTCGTTGGCCCCGGCGGCGAACGCCGCGCTCTTGACCAGCGGGTCCTCCTTGGTGGACAGGACAATGATCGGGATATCGCGGGTGGCCGGATGGTTACGGTACTCGCGCACCAGGCTCAGGCCGTCCAGGCCGGGCATCACCAGGTCCTGGAGAATCACCGTCGGCTTGATGCGAACCGCATGGGCGATGGCCTGGTGAGGATCGGAGCAGAAATGGAAGTCGATGTTGTCTTCGTTCGCTAGCCCGCGCCGCACCGCCTCGCCGATCATCGCCTGATCGTCGATGAGCAAGACCATGGCGGCGTTCTCATCGCGCTTGAAATCGTCGAGCTGCAGATCATTCATGGTGGCTTACCTGAGTACGCCCTGGGGCAACGCTGGCGGGGTTCTTCATGGGGTAAAAATCTCCAACAGCCGAGGCGCGATAGCGTCCAAGGCGAGAATATGGGCGGCGGCGTCGATGGCGGCCGCCGCTTTGGGCATCCCGTACACCGCACTGCTGCGCTGGTCCTGGGCGATGGTTACATAGCCCTGCTGGCGCATGAGTTTAAGCCCTTGCGCACCGTCGCGGCCCATGCCGGTGAGCAATACGCCCACCGCGTCACCGCTCCAGTACTGGGCGACACTTTCAAAAAACACATCGATGGAGGGCCGGTAGATCTCGTTCACCGGCTCAGCGGTGTAGGCCAGGGTGCCGTCCTTCAACAAACGCAGATGATGATTGGTCCCGGCCAGCAACACCGTGCCGCTCTGTGGCGTCTCGCCCTGCCGGGCCAGGCGCACCGTGTGGCCCGAGACACTGCCCAGCCACTCGGCCATGCCGGCGGCGAACACCTCGTCCACATGCTGGACCAGCACGATGGCCGGGGCAAAGTTACGCGGCAGCGCCTTGAGCAGCACCTCCAGCGCCGCCGGCCCGCCCGCCGACGACCCGATAGCCACCAGGCTCTTGCGCGACACTGCCGCACGCTGCGCCGCCGGCGCGGGTCGCTCACGCTTGTTGCGCTCACCGATCAGCCAGCCGATGTTGGTGATCTTGCGCAACAGCGGCGCCGCCGCGTCTGCCGGATTACCGACGCCCAGGGCCGGGGTATCGACCACATCCAGTGCGCCATGGCCCATGGCCTCGAACACCCGGTGGACGTTCTGCTGGCTGTCACCCGTGACAATCACGATAGCGCAGGGGCTGTCGGCCATGATCCGCCGGGTGGCCTCCACGCCATCCATGACGGGCATGAACAAGTCCATGAGGATCAGGTCCGGGGTGTATTCGGCACAACGCTGCACCGCCTCGGCGCCGTTGGCGGCCACCCAGACCAGTTGATGCGCCGGCTCGAACGCCAGGGCACGGCGCAGGGCCTCGACCGCCAGGGGCATGTCATTGACGATGGCGATCTTCAAGCGCGTGCCCCTCCGATCAATTCAACCACGGCGTCGAGCAAGGCGTCGTCGTGGAAACTCGCCTTGGCCAGATAATAGTCGGCACCAGCGTCCAGGCCACGGCGGCGATCCTCTTCGCGGTCCTTGTAGGACACCACCATCACCGGCAGCGATTGCAAGCGGTTGTCACGCCGCAACAGCGACACCAGCTCAATGCCGTCCATGCGCGGCATGTCGATGTCGGTGATCAGCAGGTCGAAATCCTCCGAACGCAAGGCGTTCCAGCCGTCCATTCCATCCACCGCCACTGCCACGTCGTAGCCGCGATTGAGCAACAACTTGCGTTGCAGCTCGCGCACGGTGAGGGAATCGTCCACCACCAGGATCCGCTTGCGCGGGGCCTGGGCCTGGTTCTGCCGGGCGATGCGCTCCAGGCGTCCGGTATCGAGCAACTTGTCCACCGAACGCAGCAGGTCTTCGACATCGACAATCAACACCACTGAGCCGTCGTCGAGCAAGGCCCCGGCGGAAATGTCCTGGACCTTGCCCAGGCGTTCGTCCAGGGGCAGGACCACCAGGGTCCGCTCGCCAATGAAGCGCTCCACCGCCACGCCGTAGATCGTCTCGCGCTCGCGGATCACCACGACCTTGAGGGTCTGGCCGCTGCCTTGCGTCGCCGGGCGATTGAGCAATTGGCTGGCGGCCACCAGCCCGATATGCCGGCCTTCGTGCCAGAAATGCTGGCGGCCTTCGACCTGGACGATGTCCTCCGGCGCCAGGTCGCACATGCGTTCGATGTGGGCCAGGGGAAAGGCGTACGCTTCATCGCCGACTTCCACCACCAGGCTGCGCACCACCGACAGCGTCAGCGGCACCTCGAGATGAAAACGACTGCCCTCGCCCGCCGTCTGCTCCAGCACCACCGCACCGCGCAGTTGCCGGACCATGTGCTGGACCGCGTCCAGGCCGACGCCGCGCCCGGACACTTCGGTGACCTTGTCGCGCAGACTGAAACCGGGCAGGAACAGGAAGGTCAGCAGTTCCTCCTCGCTGAGGCTGGCGGCGGTTTGCTCAGGAGAAAGGCCGCGCTCGACGATGCTACGGCGCACCCGCTCCAGGTCCACCCCGGCGCCGTCGTCCGCCAGCTCCAACACCAACAGGCCAGCCTGATGGGAAGCCCGCAGGCGGATCAGGCCTTCGGCGGGCTTGCCGGCCAGTATTCGTTGCTCCGGGGATTCGATGCCATGGTCCACGGCATTGCGCAGCAAATGGGTCAGCGGCGCTTCGAGCTTTTCCAGCACATCGCGGTCGACCTGGGTTTTCTCGCCTTCAATCTCCAGGCGCACCTGTTTGCCCAGGCTGCGGCCCAGGTCACGGACCATTCTTGCCTGGCCCGACAGCACATCGGCGAACGGTCGCATGCGACAGGCCAGCGCCGTGTCGTACAGCACCTGCGCCCGTTGACTGGCCTGCCAGGCGAACTCATCCAGCTCGGCGGTTTTCTGCGCCAGCAATTGCTGGGTTTCGGCGAGCAAACGGCGGGCATCGCCAAGGGCTTCCTGGGCTTGCAGGCTCAGGGCGTGGTCCTTGAGGTGCACGTTCAGCTCTTCAAGGGCGCGCAGGCCAGTGCTTTGCTGGCGCTTGAGGCGTTGCATCGTTGCCAGCCAGGGCTTGAGGCGCTGGGTCTCCACCAGGGACTTGCTCGACAGATCGAGCAAACTGTTGAGGCGTTCGGCCGTGACCCGCAAGACCCGCTCGCCGCCTTCGGTGACCCGTTTGCGCTTGGGGGCCGGCTCCGTTGCCGGGGGCGGTTCCACTTCCGGCAGCTCAATGGGTAGCGGCTCGACCGGCGTCTCGACGCTCGGTGACGCCACTGCCGGGGCCTGCGGCGCGTTGGGATCAAGCAGCCGCCCCATCAACGCCACATAGGCGTCGATGTCCGGGGCGCCGACGCTGTTGCCCGGGGTGGCGATGCGCGTCAGCAGGTCAGTACCTTGCAGCAAGGCATCGATATGTTCAGCCCCCAGCACCAGGCGCCGCTCCTGGGCGCTGACCAGGCAATCTTCCATCACATGGGCCACGCTGACCCCGGCGTCCACCCCGACAATGCGCGCCGCGCCCTTGAGGGAATGCGCCGCGCGCATGCACGACTCCAGATAGTCGGCCTGGGTCGGATCGCGCTCCAGGGCCAGCAGACCAGCGCTCAGCACCTGGACCTGGGCTTCGGCTTCCAGGCTGAACAGCTCCAGCAACGAGGCGTCGCGCATCTGATCAGGGGTCATGACAGGCTCCGAGCCACGGCGGACAGCAATTGTTCTTCATCCAGCCAGCGCAGGCTGCGGCCCTTGAAGGGCAGCACGCCACGGGTGTACTTGCCCGTCGATTGCGAAGCGCTCGCCAGGATGCGCTCATCGATGGCGTGGATGCCGTCCACCTCATCCACCGGCACCACCACCGGCCCGCCCTTGGCCGCGACAATCAACATGCGCGGCATGACCCGTGCGCCGGAAACCACCGCCGCGCCGGGCTCCAGGTCCAACAGCTCCACCAGCGACAGGCAGGCCACCAGCGCCCCGCGTACATTCGCCACGCCCAACAAGGCCCGCGAGCGCTGGTGGGGCAAGGAATGGATCGGCTGCAACGGCGCCACTTCCACCAGGCTGCGAGTGGTCAGGCCCAGCCATTCCTCGCCGAGGCGGAACATCAGCAGCGAGCGTGTGACCACATCGGTGTCCGCGGGGGCAAGGGACAGATCCCGCTGATCCTGCGGCAAGGCATAACGGTCAAGCAGCCGGGTGGCGGCCGCCGAATACACCGAGCAATTGCGGCAGTGGATATGCTCGACCAACAGCGGACAGGATTTGTCGCCATGCACGCCGATGCGATTCCAGCAGTCGTCGATAGCCTGGGCATCGTCATGGGTGACGGTGTAAGAAGCCGAACCGCTCATCGTTTGTGCTCACTGTCTGCCGCGCGCCCGCTACGGGCGGCGCGTTCCTGCAATCGACGGGCTCCGGCCGCGTCTCCCTGGGAAGCCAGCAGCGCCGCCAGATGCACCAGGGCCTCGGCGTGTTGCGGTTCAAGATAAAGCGCCTTGCGATAAAAACCCTGGGCTTCAAGGGCGCTGCCAGCCATGTCGCTGAGCAGGCCCAACCAATAGAACACCTGGGCGTTTGGCGCGTGGCTGCGCACGTACTCTTCGCACGCCGCACGGGCCTCGGCGCTTTTGCCGCCATTAGCCAGGGCGGCGATATTGGCCAGTAAGGTCGCGGCATCGCTGCTTTTGGGCTCGGCAATCGGCGTCACGCTCGCCGCAAACGGCCGCGGCCGAACAACCGGCGGGACAACGCGCGGCGGAGGCTGACGAACCGGCAGCGGGGTCGGCATCAAGGCCGGCAACGGTTGCGGCTCGGGTGCCCCCTGGCGGCTGAAGGCGAACGACTGGGCGACCCCGATCGAGCGCATGCCCAGTCGGCCCAGCAAGCTGCCCTCGGCGGGGCCGATAAACAGCACGCCGTCCTGATGGGTCAGGCGCTTGAGTACCTCGAATACCTGCTGCTGGGTCGGCTGGTCGAAATAGATCAGCAGGTTGCGGCAGAACACAAAGTCGTAAGGCGCCTCGTTCACCAACAAGGCCGGATCCAGCAGGTTGCCCACTTGCAAACGCACCTGTTCGCGCACCCGCTCGCTTAGGCGGTAGCCCTCGTCTTCGGCGTCGAAGTACCGCTCGCGAAAACCCAGCTCCGCGCCACGGAAGGAATTCCTGCCGTAACGCGCGTCCTTGGCCCGCGCCACCGACAGCGGGCTGACGTCCAGGCCGTCCACCTTGAACTGATGCGGTCCCAGGCCGGCGTCGAGCAAGGCCATGGCAATCGAATAAGGTTCTTCGCCGGTAGAACACGGCAAGCTGAGGATGCGCAGCGCGCGCAGGTGCTTGATCTCGGCCAGGCGCTTGACGGCCAGCCTGGCGAGGGTCGCGAAGGATTCGGGGTAGCGGAAGAACCAGGTCTCCGGGACGATCACCGCTTCGATCAGCGCCTGCTGCTCCTGGGCCGAATGCTGCAGGCCTTGCCAGTACTCATCGGCGGTTCGCCCGGGCACGGCAATGATGCGCTGGCGCACGGCCCGCTCAATGATCGCGGTGCCGACGGAGGTCACATCCAGGCCGATGCGCTCCTTGAGGAAATCGAAAAACCGCTGGTCGTTGTTCATGGCGTTGCCTCGAGGTCGTCGAGGTTCAGCGGCGGCGCAGGAAACAGCAGCGCCCGAACGGATTCATCGAGCAGGTCATTGACCCGCACCCATTGCAGCAATCCGTGTGCATCTTCGCGGACAGGGCCGAGGTACGGCGCCTGCCGGTTGTCCAGGCCATAGGGTTTGAAATCGGCCGGGTCACAGCGCACGGTGTCGGTCGCCTGTTCCAGGATCAGGCCCAACACCTGTCCCGCTTCTTGTTGCGTGTCATCCTGATAGCGCACCAGCACCAGTCGCGTACTGGTCCGGGCCTGTGCGCTCTGGCCAAAGGTCAGGGCGCACAGGTCGATCACCGGCACCACCGTGCCGCGCCAGGCAAACACCCCCGCCACCCAGGACGGCGCCCGGGCAATCGGCTTGAGAGGCAGGCGCGGCAGCACTTCCACCACATCGATGGCCTGCAGGGCGTAACGTTCGTTGCCGATGCAGAACACCAGGAACAACGACTGGCGGACCGTCGGTGCGGCGCGACGCCGGGTTTCGAGTTCGCTCATCAGACTTTGAAACGCGAGACGCCGCTGCGCAGCCCGACGGCGACCTGGCTCAGCTCGTCGATGGCGGAACTGGCCTGGCGCAGGGACTCCACGGTCTGGCTGCTGGCATCGCCCAACTGCACCAAGGCGTGGTTGATCTGCTCGGCACCGGTGGCCTGGGCCTGCATGCCTTCGTTGACCATCAATACGCGCGGCGCCAGGGCCTGGACCTGATGGATGATCTGTGACAGTTGCTCACCCACCTGCTGCACTTCGGCCATGCCCCGACGCACTTCTTCGGAGAACTTGTCCATGCCCATCACCCCGGCCGACACCGCGGACTGGATCTCGCGCACCATCTGCTCGATGTCATAGGTCGCCACGGCGGTCTGGTCGGCCAGGCGTCTTACTTCAGTGGCGACCACGGCGAAACCGCGACCGTACTCGCCGGCCTTTTCGGCCTCGATGGCCGCGTTGAGGGACAACAGGTTGGTCTGGTCGGCCACTTTGACGATGGTCACCACCACCTGGTTGATGTTGCCGGCCTTCTCGTTGAGGATCGCCAGCTTGGCGTTCACCAGGTCGGCGGCGCCCATCACCGAATGCATGGTTTCCTCCATGCGCGCCAGGCCCTGCTGGCCGGAGCCGGCGGCCACCGAAGCCTGGTCGGCGGCGGTGGACACTTCGGTCATGGTACGCACCAGGTCCCGGGAGGTGGCGGCGATTTCCCGGGACGTCGCGCCGATCTCGGTGGTGGTGGCGGCGGTTTCGGTGGCCGTGGCCTGTTGCTGGCGCGAGGTGGCGGCGATCTCGGTCACCGAAGTGGTGACCTGCACGGAAGAGCGCTGGGCCTGGGACACCAGTGAGGTCAGCTCGGCCATCATGTCGTTGAAGCCGGTTTCCACGGCGCCGAACTCGTCCTTGCGCGCCAGGTTCAGGCGCCCGCTCAGATCGCCGCTGCGCATGATTTCGAGGATCTCGACGATGCGGTTCATCGGCCCCATGATCGCCCGCATCAAGAGCAGGCCACAGAGTACGGCGACGATCAGCGCAACCAGGAACGACAGGCCCATGGCGACCTTGGCCGCCGTTACCGCATCGCCGATGGTCTGGGTGGCGTTTTCCGCCAGCTCACGATTGCGCTCGATGATGTGATTCAAATGCCCGCGGCCGCCGATCCATTCTGGCGTCAGCTCTTTGTCCAAGGCCTGCCGCGCACCTTCGTAGTCCTTGCGCTGGTACAAGTCCAGGACCTTTGCCATGGCCTGGTTGAACGCCTGGTGATTGGCCTCGAACTCGTCGAAAGAGGCTTGGTCGGCGGGGTTCTGGATCAGTTTTTGATAGTTCTGTATTTCTTCGCGCAGGTGCTGCTCGAAGCCCTGGTAGCGGGCCTTGTCCTCAGCGGTGATTTCCCGGTTGCCCGAAAGGCCGACGATTTGCTGGGTCAAGACATAGCTGTCGACCCAGCCACCGCGAATCATGGAACTGAAATACACCCCCGGCACCGCATCGGTCCGAACCTTTTCTCCGCTGTCCTGGATCTTCAACAACCGTGAATACGAGACAACCACCATCAACAGCATGATGGCGATGATCACTGCAAAACTCGCCAGGATGCGTTGGCGCAATGTCCAATTCTTCACGGTAAAACCTCGGGCATTTGAAATGCTGGGGAGTATAGCCGAGGGCGGCACCGGGCCTGTATGGCGGTTTGAGGGGATTTGACCTGTGGGAGCGAGCCTGCTCGCGATAGCGGTGCATCAGTCAAAAACACTGTGACTGACCGGGCCCCATCGCGAGCAGGCTCGCTCCCACAGGGAAATGGGTTGGACACAAGACCGCCAAACACCACAAAACCACTGTGGGAGTTAGGTTGGGACTGTTCTATACAGTCGCCTGGCGCACCTGTTTCTCCAACTCCACCTTCAGCCCCGGCTCCAGCTTGAGTTGGCGCGCCAGTTCATCGAGGTAGGACTTCTCCATGAAGTTTTCCTCGTCCACCAGCATCACGCTGGCGATGTACATTTCCGCCGCCATTTCCGGGGTGCTGGCGGCGCGGGCGACGTCGGTGGGGTCCAGGGGCTTGTTGAGTTCGGCGTGCAGCCAGTGTTGCAGTTCCTGGTCGTTGTCGAGCTTGGTGAACTCGCCTTCGATCAACTGCCGCTCGCGCTCGTCCACATGGCCGTCGGCCTTGGCCGCCGCCACCAGCGCCTTGAGGATCGCCTGGCTGTGCTGCTCGACCTGCGCCGGGGGTACGCGGTCGAGGGTCTGCGGTTCGGTTTTCGGCGCGGTGCCTTGCTGGGCCTGCCAGTTGCCGTAGGCCTTGTAGGCGATCACGCCCAAGGCCGCGAGGCCACCATAGGCCAGGGCCTTGCCGCCGAAGCTGCGGGCTTTCTTGTTGCCCAGCAACAGGCCCATGGCCCCGGCGGCCAGTGCCCCGCCGCCCGCACCGGAAAGCATCCCGCCCAGGTTGCCGGAACCGCCGAGCAAACCGCCCAGACCGCCGGACGACTTGCCTTGGGACCCGCCAGCCTTGTTCTGCAACATTTCCTGGCCGGACTTGAGAAGCTGATCGAGCAATCCACGGGTGTTCATTTGTCGTCTCCACATTTCGGGTCAACGTAAGGCCACCAGCCTAGATCGAAAGTGCCCCGGCACCGTTGGCGAGATTGCTTCCAGATGTTGCCTGGCTCATTGCAAGACACACTCCCTTTCATTCTAAAAAAACGATATACACTCCAGCACATCGATAAAACCGCCCACCGGATATTCGACCATGATGACCCTGCGTCAGATCCGCCATTTCATCGCCGTGGCCGAAACCGGCTCCATCTCTGCCGCTGCACAAACGGCATTCATTTCCCAATCCACCTTGACCCTGGCCATCCAGCAACTGGAGCAGGAAATCGGCGTCAGCCTGTTCAACCGCCACGCCAAGGGCATGACCCTGACCCACCAGGGTCATCAATTCCTGCGCCAGGCTCATTTGATCCTGGCCACCGTCGACAACGCCAAGCGCAGCCTGCAACAGAGCACCGACCAGGTCGCCGGCCAAGTCACCATCGGCGTCACCAGCCTGGTGGCCGGCTATTACCTGGCGGACCTGCTGACCCGTTTCCAGCGCGCCTATCCCAACGTGGAGATCCGGGTGATGGAGGACGAGCGACCGTACATCGAGCATTTGCTGGTCAGCGGTGAAATCGACGTCGGGGTGTTGATCCTGTCCAACCTGGAAGACCGCCACGCCTTGCAGACCGAAGTGCTGACGCATTCACCACACCGCTTGTGGCTGCCAGCGCAACACCCGCTGCTGGAACACGACAACATCAACCTGGCCGACGTGGCCCGCGAGCCACTGATCCAGCTGAACGTCGATGAAATGGACCGCAGTGCCCAGCGCCTGTGGCGTGGTGCCGGCCTGCAACCCAGGGTCACCCTGCGTACGGCCTCGACCGAAGCGGTGCGCAGCCTGGTGGCGGCAGGGTTGGGGGTGTCGATCCAGCCGGACATGACCTACCGCCCTTGGTCGCTGGAAGGTGACATCATCGAAGCGCGACCGATTGCCGACCTCAACCAGACCCTCGACGTAGGCCTGGCCTGGCGCCGGGGCACGGCGCGACCGGCGTCGGTCGACCCGTTCCTGGCCGTCGCCCGGGAACAACCCCATGGCGGGCGCAAGCCATCTATTTAATCGAACGCAGCCTTGAGTATTTCGAATTTGTCGGCCTTAAGGCTGAGCACTAGTCTTGCTGCATCGCCGCAATCCATTGTGGGAGCGAGCCTGCTCGCGAAGCGGTGGGTACAGATAGACCGCTATCGCGAGCAGGCTCGCTCCCACAGGTTTGTGTTGTAGCTGATAGCAGTAGTCACTTCCAAAAAGAGAAGGCGAACATGGCTGGTACGCAAACCCCGTTGTGCACCGCATTACTGATCGACGGGGAACTGGTTCCCGGTGAAGGCATTGTCGAGCCGATCCTCAACCCGGCCACCGGCGAAGTGCTGGCTCACATCGCCGAGGCCAGTACCGAGCAGGTCGAAGCCGCGATCCTCGCCGCCCATCAGGCCTTCGACGGCTGGTCGCGCACCACGCCGCAACAACGCTCGAACCTGCTGCTGGACATCGCCAGCGCCATCGAAAAGAACGCCGATGAGCTGGCCCGCCTCGAATCCCTGAACTGCGGCAAGCCGCTGCACCTGGCGCGCCAGGATGACCTCAGTGCGACGGTGGATGTATTCCGTTTCTTCGCCGGTGCCGTGCGCTGCCAGACCGGCCAGCTCAGTGGCGAATACCTGCCCGGCTACACCAGCATGGTGCGCCGCGACCCGATTGGCGTGGTGGCGTCCATTGCACCGTGGAATTACCCGATCATGATGGCCGCGTGGAAAATCGCCCCGGCCCTGGCCGCCGGCAATACGCTGGTGTTCAAGCCGTCGGAACACACACCGCTGTCGATCCTGGCCCTGGCGCCGACACTGGCCCGGATCCTGCCACGGGGCGTGATCAACATCCTCTGCGGGGGTGGCGAAGGTGTGGGCAGCCATCTGGTCAGCCATCCCAAGGTGCGCATGGTCTCGCTGACCGGCGATATCGTCACCGGGCAGAAGATCCTCCAGGCCGCGGCGAAAACCCTCAAGCGCACGCATCTGGAGCTGGGCGGCAAGGCGCCGGTGATCGTGTGCAACGACGCCGACATCCAGGCCGTGGTCGAAGGCGTGCGCACCTATGGTTATTACAACGCTGGGCAGGATTGCACCGCGGCATGCCGGATCTACGCCCAGGGCGCGATTCACGACCGCCTGGTGGCCGAACTCGGCGCGGCGGTCAGCAGCTTGCGTTTTGCCGGCAAGCGCGACGCCGACAATGAGATCGGCCCGCTGATCAGCACCCGCCAGCGCGACCGCGTGGCCAGTTTTGTCGAGCGCGCCCTCGGCCAGCCACACATCGAACGCATTACCGGCGCGGCGGTGCATTCCGGTGCAGGTTTCTACTACCAGCCCACGTTGCTGGCCGGCTGCAAGCAAAGCGATGAAATCGTCCAGCGCGAAGTGTTCGGCCCGGTCGTCACCGTGACCCGCTTCGACGAACTCAGCCAGGCGGTGGACTGGGCCAACGATTCCGAATACGGCCTGGCTTCTTCGGTATGGACCCAGAACCTGGACAAGGCCATGCAAGTGGCGGCGCGGCTGCAATACGGCTGCACCTGGATCAACAGCCATTTCATGTTGGTCAGCGAAATGCCCCACGGCGGCCTGAAACGTTCGGGCTACGGCAAAGACCTGTCCAGCGACTCGCTCCAGGACTACAGCGTGGTGCGCCACATCATGGCCCGGCATGGCCGGGAGCTTTGAGCGGCAAGCTGCAAGCAAAAGCAGGTGGTGTGTGGCTTGCAGCTTGCGGCTCGAAGCTTGCAGCTAAGCTAAAACAATAACCAGCGACACGTTTCTCGAACCCTGCCCCGACCATAATTAAAGCAAGAGGGATTTCCATGTACGCGCACAAGACCGTATTGCTCAGTGCAATCACCACGGCGCTGCTGACCAGCGTCAGCCTCCAGGCCGCCGAACCACTCAAGGCCGTTGGCGCTGGCGAAGGCCAACTGGATATCGTCGCCTGGCCGGGTTACATCGAACGCGGCGAAAGCGACAAGGCCTACGATTGGGTCACCGGTTTCGAGAAGGAAACCGGTTGCAAGGTCAATGTGAAAACCGCCGCCACCTCCGACGAGATGGTCAGCCTGATGACCAAGGGTGGCTACGACCTGGTCACCGCTTCGGGCGACGCCTCGTTGCGGCTGATTGCCGGCAAGCGCGTGCAGCCGATCAACACCGCACTGATCAGCAACTGGAAAAACCTCGACCCGCGCCTCAAGGATGCACCGTGGTACGTGGTCAACCAGCAGACCTACGGCACCCCGTACCAGTGGGGCCCGAACGTGCTGATGTACAACACCGAGGTGTTCAAGCAAGCGCCCACCAGTTGGAGCGTGCTGTTCAGCGCCCAGAACCTGCCCGACGGCAAGCCGAACAAAGGCCGCGTGCAAGCCTATGATGGCCCGATCTACATCGCCGACGCGGCGCTGTACCTCAAGACCGCCAAGCCTGAGCTGGGTATCAAGGACCCGTACCAACTCGACGAAGCCCAGTACAAGGCCGTGTTGGAATTGCTGCGGGCCCAGCAACCGCTGATCCACCGCTACTGGCACGACACCACCGTGCAGATGAGCGATTTCAAGAACGAAGGCGTGGTGGCCTCCGGCGCCTGGCCGTATCAGGTCAACGGCCTGATGAACGAGAAGCAACCGATCGCCTCGACCATTCCGAAAGAAGGCGCCACCGGTTGGGCCGACACCACGATGCTGCACGCCGAGGCCAAGCACCCCAACTGCGCGTACAAGTGGATGGACTGGTCGCTGCAACCGAAAGTCCAGGGTGACGTCGCCGCGTGGTTCGGCTCGTTGCCGGCGGTGCCTGCGGCGTGCAAGGGCAGCGAACTGCTGGGCGCCGAGGGCTGCAAGACCAACGGTTTCGATCAGTTCGACAAGATCGCCTTCTGGAAAACCCCACAGGCCGAGGGCGGCAAGTTCGTGCCGTATAGCCGCTGGACCCAGGACTACATTGCGATCATGGGCGGGCGCTAAGCCCAATCAGTCGGTGTAGTTCACTGTGTGGGAGCAAGGCTTGCCCGCGATGAAGATGATGCGGTCTCCCGGGGAACCGAGGCGCCTGTATCGCGAGCAAGCTTTGCTCCCACAGCGTTGCTCTCACAGGTCTGGTGCACGGCAACCCACCCACGATCCAATAGAAATCGCGCTTTTTGGAGCCCCGCACCATGACGCTTGCAGTCCAATTCACCCAGGTATCCCGTCAGTTCGGCGATGTGAAGGCCGTTGACCGGGTTTGCATCGACATCCAGGACGGCGAGTTCTTTTCCATGCTGGGCCCGTCCGGTTCGGGCAAAACCACCTGCCTGCGACTGATCGCCGGATTCGAACAACCCAGTGCCGGCTCGATCCGCATCCATGGCGAAGAGGCCACCGGGCTTGCGCCGTACCAGCGGGACGTCAACACGGTGTTCCAGGATTACGCCCTCTTCCCCCATATGAACGTGCGCGACAACGTGGCCTATGGCCTGAAAGTCAAAGGCGTCGCCAAGGCCGAGCGCATCCAGCGCGCCAACGAAGCGCTGGAGATGGTTGCCCTGGGCGGCTACGGCGAACGCAAGCCGGTGCAGCTCTCCGGCGGCCAGCGCCAACGCGTGGCCTTGGCCCGCGCGCTGGTCAATCGCCCGCGGGTGTTGCTGCTCGATGAACCCTTGGGCGCCCTCGACTTGAAGCTGCGTGAGCAAATGCAGGGCGAATTGAAGAAGCTGCAACGCCAGCTAGGCATCACCTTCATTTTCGTCACCCACGATCAGACCGAAGCACTGTCGATGTCCGACCGCGTGGCAGTGTTCAACAAGGGCCGCATCGAACAGGTCGACACCCCACGCAACCTGTACATGAAACCGGCGACCACCTTCGTTGCCGAATTCGTCGGCACCTCCAATGTAATCCGTGGTGAGCTGGCCCGGGAACTGAGCGGTTATCCACAGCCGTTCTCGATTCGTCCGGAACATGTGCGTTTCGCCGAGGGTCCGTTGGCCAGTGGGGAGATCGAAGTCCACGGCCTGCTGCACGACATCCAGTACCAGGGCAGCGCCACGCGCTACGAGTTGAAACTTGCCAACGGCCAGACCCTGAACCTCAGCCAGGCCAACACCCAGTGGCTCGACAACACAGCCCAGCACCAGACCGGCCAGCACCTGAGCGTACGCTGGGCGCGGGAGGCGATGGTCGCGCTGCACGACACCGTCAGCGGCGAGGTGTGAGATGAACACCCTGGCCATTGCTCAAACGCCCACGCCCGGTTCACCGTTGCGACGCTTTTCCAACCTGCTGTACCGGCGCCCCAACCTGTACCTGTCGATGTTGCTGGTGCCGCCGCTGATCTGGTTCGGCGCAATCTACCTGGGCTCGCTGCTGACCTTGCTGTGGCAGGGTTTCTACACCTTCGACGACTTCACCATGGCGGTCACGCCGGACCTGACCCTGGCGAATTTCGCGGCGCTGTTCCAGCCGTCGAACTTCGACATCATCTGGCGCACCCTGAGCATGGCGATAGCGGTGTCCATCGCCAGCGCCATCGTCGCGTTCCCGATTGCCTACTACATGGCGCGCTACACCAGTGGCAAGACCAAGGCGTTTTTCTACATCGCGGTGATGCTGCCGATGTGGGCCAGCTATATCGTCAAGGCCTATGCCTGGACGCTGTTGCTGGCCAAGGGTGGCGTGGCGCAGTGGTTCGTCCAGCACCTGGGCCTGGGGCCGGTGTTGCAGTTCGTGCTGGGGATCCCGGGCGTGGGTGGCAGCACCTTGTCCACCTCGCACCTGGGGCGTTTCCTGGTATTCGTCTACATCTGGCTGCCGTTCATGATCCTGCCGATCCAGGCGTCCCTCGAGCGTCTGCCGCCATCGCTGCTGCAGGCCTCGGCCGACCTGGGCGCCAGGCCACACCAGACGTTCATGCAGGTGATCCTGCCGCTGTCGATCCCCGGCATCGCCGCCGGCTCGATCTTCACCTTCTCGCTGACCCTGGGGGATTTCATCGTGCCCCAGTTGGTGGGCCCGCCGGGCTACTTCGTCGGCAGCATGGTCTACGCCCAGCAAGGCGCCATCGGCAACATGCCCATGGCCGCGGCGTTCACCCTGGTGCCCATCGTGCTGATCGCCATCTACCTGTCTATCGTCAAGCGCCTGGGGGCTTTCGATGCACTCTGACTCTCAAGACCGGGCCTCGTGGGGCTTGCGGATCGCGGCGTGGGGCGGGCTGGTGTTCCTGCATTTCCCGATCCTGATCATCTTCCTCTACGCCTTCAATACCGAGGACGCCGCGTTCAGCTTCCCGCCCAAGGGCCTGACCCTGAAGTGGTTCAGCGTCGCCTTCTCGCGCCCGGATGTGCTGGAGGCGATCAAGCTGTCGTTGCAGGTCGCGGCCATCGCCACGCTGATCGCCATGGTGCTGGGCACCCTTGCCTCGGCGGCGCTGTACCGTCGGGATTTCTTCGGCAAGCAAGGCATTTCGCTGATGCTGATCCTGCCGATTGCCTTGCCGGGCATCATCACTGGCATCGCGCTGCTGGCGACCTTCAAGACCCTGGGCATCGAGCCCGGCATGTTCACCATCGTCGTCGGCCATGCCACCTTCTGCGTGGTGATCGTCTACAACAACGTCATCGCCCGCCTGCGCCGCACGTCCCACAGCCTGATCGAGGCTTCGATGGACCTGGGCGCCGACGGTTGGCAGACCTTTCGCTACATCATCCTGCCTAATCTAGGCTCGGCACTGCTGGCCGGCGGGATGCTGGCGTTTGCGCTGTCATTCGACGAGATCATCGTCACCACCTTCACCGCCGGCCACGAACGCACGCTGCCGCTGTGGCTGCTCAACCAACTCAGCCGCCCTCGCGATGTACCAGTGACCAACGTGGTGGCAATGCTGGTGATGATGGTCACGATGTTGCCGATACTCGGCGCGTATTACCTGACCCGAGGCGGTGAGAGCGTGGCCGGTAGCGGCGGGAAGTAAATCCGGCTCTAACGACTATCCAATGTGGGAGCGAGCCTGCTCGCGATGCTTTTGGCGTTATCAGGAACGCCATCGCGAGCAGGCTCGCTCCCACAGAAAAGCAACAGCATGAAGAGGACATGGACATGCAAACCAAACTGCTGATCAACGGCCATCTGGTGAACGGCGAAGGCCCTGGCCAGGCGGTGTTCAACCCGGCGCTGGGCCGGGTGCTGGTGGAAATCAATGAGGCCAGCGAAGCCCAGGTCGATGCCGCCGTGCGCGCCGCCGACGCCGCCTTCGAGTCTTGGTCGCAAGTGCCGCCCAAGGACCGTTCGCTGTTGCTGCTCAAGCTGGCCGATGCCATCGAAGCCCACGGCGAGGAACTGGCGAAGCTGGAGTCGGAAAACTGCGGCAAACCCTTGAGCGCCGCACTGAATGACGAGATCCCGGCGATTGCCGACGTGTTCCGTTTCTTTGCCGGCGCCAGCCGCTGCATGAGTGGTTCAGCGGGCGGTGAATACCTGCCAGGGCATACCTCGATGATCCGCCGCGATCCGGTGGGCGTCATCGCCTCCATCGCGCCGTGGAACTACCCGCTGATGATGGTCGCCTGGAAAATCGCCCCGGCCCTGGCCGCCGGTAATACCGTGGTGCTCAAGCCGTCGGAGCAAACCCCGCTGACCGCGCTGCGCCTGGCAGAACTGGCGTCGGAAATTTTCCCGGCCGGTGTTCTCAACGTGATATTCGGTCGTGGGCAAACCGTCGGCAACCCGCTGGTCACCCACCCGAAAGTGCGCATGGTGTCGCTGACCGGCTCCATCGCCACCGGCTCGAACATCATTTCCAGCACGTCCGACAGCGTCAAGCGCATGCACATGGAACTGGGCGGCAAGGCTCCGGTGATCATTTTCGACGACGCTGACATTGACGCCGCCGTGGAGGGCATCCGCACCTTCGGTTTCTACAACGCCGGCCAGGACTGCACCGCTGCCTGCCGTATCTATGCCCAGCAAGGCATCTACGACCAGTTCGTCGAGAAACTCGGCACCGCGGTGGGCAGCATCAAGTACGGCCTGCAAACCGCGCCAGACACCGAGATGGGCCCACTGATCACCGCCCAGCACCGCGACCGCGTGGCCGGTTTTGTCGAACGGGCCATTGCCCAGCCGCATATTCGCCTGATCACTGGCGGCAAGGCCGTGGACGGCAATGGGTTCTTCTTCGAGCCGACGGTGCTGGCCGACGCCCAGCAGGATGACGAAATCGTCCGCCGGGAAGTCTTCGGGCCGGTGGTGTCCGTCACGCCCTTCGTCGACGAGGCACAAGTGCTGGCCTGGGCCAACGATTCGGACTACGGCCTGGCCTCATCGGTATGGACCGCCGACATCGGCCGAGCCCATCGCCTGTCGGCACGCCTGCAATACGGCTGCACCTGGGTGAATACCCACTTCATGCTCGTCAGCGAAATGCCCCATGGCGGTCAGAAACGCTCCGGCTATGGCAAGGACATGTCCATGTATGGGCTGGAGGATTACACGGTAGTGCGGCATGTGATGTTCAAGCATTGACGACAAGACAACCTTGGCAACACATGCTTGCGCTTGCCCTGCGTTCGTCCTGCTAAGGTTTTCGTCGATCGGTGCACGCTCGCCGGTTGACGGAAATCCTGGCAGCACCTAGGGTGTCTACAACGTATACACCCTGGAGATCAGCCATGGCCTCGCCCGTTTTGTCCTTTCGTGTGGAAGAAGGTCTGGCCCAACAGCTGGACTTGCTGGCTGCCGCCACCGACCGCGACCGTCAGTATCACCTCAAGCGTGCATTGGTCCGATATGTGGAGGCCGAATCCTGGCATCTGCAAGCCATCAGCGAAGGCATAGCCGATGCCGACGCTGGAAACCTGACCGATCTGGACGCCGTGAAGGCTAAGTGGGCAAAACGTGCCGAGCATCGTACTGACCGACAAAGCACAGAGTGACCTCGACTCGATCCACGAACATTACCAAAGCGCCATCGGTGCAGAAGGCGCCGATGATGTCATCAGCGCCATCCTGGAGACACTGCGCCAACTGCAACGCTTTCCCGGCTCGGGGCGTCCGTCAGTCGCTCCTGATATTCGAGAGCTGGTACTGACGCGCTACCCATTCGTAGCCCCCTACCGGCTCAAGCATGGACAACTGCAGGTCCTGCGGATACTGCACCAGCGCACCGAACGTCCCCAGGACTGGTCGGTGGAGTAACGCCGGCCGGTGCTCCCCGCCCCGGCCGCTCACCTGCGCCACGCTTCAAAACCGCGAAACACTGCGCATCGCATCCACCAGATAGCGCATGGCGATGCGGTCGTTTTCCGACAACTCCCGATAGCGCTCCACCAGTCTCAATTCTTCCAGGCTGAGCCGGCGTGTCCTGCGCGGGTTGGTCAGGCCTGGAAAGATCCCCAGCATTTCGGTAATGCCCTGTATTTTTGTCATGAGTTGTCCTTCTTTACGTCGAGGTTGACCTGATAGCGCCGTCTGAATCCGGGCTAGATCGCCTATCACGCTAAAGAATAGGGAGGATTCAAAGCGTGAAAAGGGAGTTTTAGAGTAATTAGTCAAAAAAAGTCGGAATCGACATAAAAAAAGAAATAACTGTAAGAAAATTTGACCAAGCCACGCTTTCCTTTCTCTCAAAGCCTGTATTTCCCCTATGATTTTGCGCCTTGGTGAACCGATCCAGCTCTCAGGCATCTGTTCTAACGTTCGTCGCGTTTGGCCAAAGGCATGTCCGAACTCCCTTATCAGTCTCTGTTGCCAGGATCGGCTCGGGATTGTTTCGAGAAAGGTTGTATTTATGCACCGCAGGAATCTGCTCAAGGCCTCCATGGCCTTCGCCGCCTACACCGGGCTATCGGCCTCCGGGCTCATGGCCGCACGCGCCTGGGCCGCCGATCAGACTGCCGACGGCGAAGCCCGTCCCTTCGATTTCAACGGTTTGAAGGATCAGGCCCGGCGGCTGGCCGAGAGCCGCTACGTCGACACCAAGCAAGTCCTGCCAGAAACCCTGGCCCTGATGTCGCCGCTGCAGTTCAACGCCATCCAGTACGACGCCAACCACTCGCTGTGGAATGACCTCGACGGGCGGCAACTGGATGCGCAGTTCTTCCACGTCGGCATGGGCTTCAAGCAGCCGGTGCGCATGTACAGCGTCGATCCGAAGACGCGTATGGCCCGTGAGGTGCACTTCCGCCCGGAACTGTTCAACTATGAGAAAACCACGGTCAACACCGCGCAATTGAAGGGTGACCTGGGCTTCGCCGGCTTTCGCGTCTTCAAGGCGCCGGAGCTGGACCGGCACGACATCGTTTCGTTTCTGGGGGCCAGCTACTTCCGCGCCGTGGATGCCAGCGGCCAGTACGGGCTGTCGGCCCGCGGCCTGGCCATCGACACCTACGCGAAGAAGCGCGAGGAATTCCCGGACTTCACCAAGTTCTGGTTCGAAACCCCGGAAAAGAACAGTACCCGGTTCGTGGTCTATGCCCTGCTCGACTCCCCCAGCGCCACCGGTGCCTATCGGTTTGACATCGATTGCCAGCCGACCCGGGTGGTGATGGAGATCGACGCGCACATCAATGCCCGTACCGCCATCGAGCAGTTGGGTATCGCGCCCATGACCAGCATGTTCAGCTGTGGCACCGTCGAACGGCGCATGTGCGACACCATTCACCCGCAAATCCACGACTCCGACCGGCTGGCCATGTGGCGCGGCAACGGCGAGTGGGTGTGCCGGCCGTTGAACAACCCGGCCACCCTGCAATTCAACGCCTTCGCCGACAAGGACCCGAAAGGCTTCGGCCTGGTGCAGACCGACCACGATTTTGCCAGCTACCAGGACACCGTGGACTGGTACAGCAAGCGTCCAAGCCTGTGGGTCGAACCGACGACAGCCTGGGGCGAAGGCTCGGTCGACCTGCTGGAGATTCCTACCACCGGCGAAACCCTGGACAACATTGTCGCGTTCTGGACGCCGAAAAAACCGGTGGCCGCCGGCGACTCGCTGAACTATGGCTACAAGCTCTACTGGAGCGCGCTGCCGCCAGTCAGCACCGACCTGGCCCACGTCGACGCCACCCGCTCAGGCATGGGCGGTTTCATCGAAGGCTGGGCACCGGGCGAGCATTACCCGACCGTCTGGGCCCGTCGTTTTGCCGTGGACTTCAGCGGCGGCGGCCTCGACCAACTGCCGCCGGGCACCGGTATCGAACCGGTGGTGACCTGCTCCCATGGCGAAGTGAAGGACTTCAACGTGTTGGTGCTGGATGCGATCAAGGGCTACCGCATCACGTTCGACTGGTACCCGACCGACGACAGTGTGGAGCCGGTGCAGATGCGCCTGTTCATTCGCACCAAGGACCGCACCTTGAGCGAGACCTGGTTGTACCAGTACTTCCCGCCGGCACCGGATAAGCGCAAGTATCCCTGAGCCCTGCTGCGTCAGGGATGACGCCTTCGCGAGCAGGCTCGCTCCCACATTGAGCCTTGTTGTGAACGCTATCCGCGCCACACAACAGATCCACTGTGGGAGCGAGCCTGCTCGCGATGAGGCCGGTACAAGCACCAATTTTTTTCAAACAAACAAAAAGCCCCGGCCAATGACGACCGGGGCTTTTTGTTTTACCAAGCACTCAATCGCGCAAATCCGACTCATGAATCGGCTGGTCCCGATGCGTAGCCCGCTGGTACTGCGCCGGCCACGTGGCCTTGCGGCCGCCCAGGTCATCATCGGCATGCAGGGCCCAGTACGGATCGCGCAACAATTCGCGGGCCAGGAAGATGATATCGGCCTGGCAGGTGCGCAGGATGTGTTCGGCCTGGGCCGGTTCGGTGATCATGCCGACGGTGCCGGTGGCGATTTCCGACTCCTTGCGCACCCGCTCGGCAAAGCGTGTCTGGTAACCCGGGCCAGTGGGAATTTCCGCATTGGCCGCCGTGCCACCCGATGACACGTCGATCAAATCCACCCCCAGGGCCCTGAATCGCCGCGCCAGCTCCACGGTTTCGTCCGGGTTCCACCCGTCCTCGACCCAATCGGTGGCAGAAACGCGAACGAACACTGGCAGCTCTTCAGGCCATACGGCCCGCACCGCTTCGGTGACTTGCAGCACCAGGCGGATGCGATTCTCGAACGAGCCACCGTATTGATCGCGGCGCTGATTGCTCAAGGGCGAGAGGAATTGATGCAGCAGATAACCATGGGCCGCGTGAACCTCGACCACTTTGAAGCCGGCCGTGAGGGCGCGCTTGGCCGAATCCACGAAGGCCTGGATCACATCGGCGATCTGTCCTTCGTCCAACTGCACCGGCTGGGTGTGTTGCGGGTCGAAGGCAATCGGCGACGGGCCGACCGGAACCCAGCCGCCGTCCGCCGGTTTTACGCTGCCATGCTTGCCCAGCCAAGGTCGCCAGGTGCTGGCCTTGCGTCCGGCATGGGCCAGTTGTATGCCCGGCACGGCCCCTTGGGCGGTGATGAAACGGGTGATGCGTTGCAAGGGTTCGATCTGTTCATCATTCCACAGCCCCAGGTCCTGGGCAGTGATGCGACCGTCGGCGGTGACGGCGGTGGCTTCGGTGAACACCAGGCCGGCACCGCCCACGGCACGGCTGCCCAAGTGCACCAGGTGCCAATCGTTGGCCAGGCCATCGGTGCTCGAATACTGGCACATCGGCGATACCGCGATGCGATTGGGCAGGGTCAATTGGCGAAGGGTATAGGGTTCCAGCAGCAGACTCATGGGGCACCTCTCGAATCAGTGGGCAGGCTCCAGGGTTCTGTTTGAAAAGTCGACGAGTGACAAAAGGTGCAACACCCGCCCCCGCGGGCAAAAAATTCGACAAGACGTCACAAGGGCTATCAAGCAGTGCTTAGAGCCTAGTCGACAACCCGCAAGGACGGAGGGTTCAGAACTTAAAAACCGACGGTGTGACGCAATGCAGTTCACTTAAGGCGCCCCTGAAACCCTGTGGCGAGGGAGCTTGCTCCCGCTGGACGCTGTAGGAGCTGTCGAGTGCAACGAGGCTGCGATCTTTCCCCAAACACTTGAGGCCCAAGCGAAAGATCAAGATCAAAAGATCGCAGGCTTCGCCAGCTCCTACAGGCCCAGCGGGAGCAAGCTCCCTCGCCACAAAGGCCGATCGGCGTATCGGCTACCGCGGCTCGATATGGGCAATCATCAATTGCACCGTTTCCTGGCCGCGGAACTCGTTGAGGTCGAGCTTGTAGGCCAGTTCCACCCAGCGCACCGTAGGGTTGGGCCAGATCTCGCGGTCGACGCCAAAGGCGATGCCATCGAGCTTCACCGAGCCGCATTCGCTCTTGAGTACCACCTTCAGGTGCCGTTCGCCCACCACGCGCTGTTCGACCAACTGGAACACGCCGTGGAATATCGGTTCTGGAAAATGCTGGCCCCAGGGGCCGGCGTGGCGCAGTGCCCGGGCCAGTTCCAGATGGAACTCCTCCACCGCCAGGGTGCCATCCGACAACAGCCGGCCGGTCAGGTCTTCTTCGCGCAACTGCCGACGCACTTCCGCATCGAACGCCTCGGCGAACAACGGAAAATTCGCCTCCGGCAGCGTCAGCCCCGCCGCCATGGCGTGACCGCCGTACTTGCTGATCAGGGTGGGATGCTGCGCCGCCACCACGCTCAGCGCATCGCGAATGTGAAAGCCCGGCACCGAGCGACCCGAGCCCTTGAGCAAGCCGTCCCCGGCATCGGCAAAGGCGATGGTCGGACGGAAATAGCGCTCTTTCATCCGCGAGGCGAGGATGCCGATGACCCCTTGGTGCCACTGCGGATCGAACAGGCACAAACCGAACGGCATCGACTCCACCGGCAGGTCCTTGAGCTGGGCCAGGGCTTCGCGCTGCATGCCCTGCTCGATGGACTTGCGATCCTGGTTCATGCCGTCCAGTTGCGCCGCCATCTCCCGCGCCAGGGCCGGGTCATCGGTGAGCAGGCATTCGATGCCCAGGCTCATGTCGTCCAGGCGCCCCGCCGCATTCAGACGCGGCCCGAGGATAAATCCGAGGTCGGTGGAGGTGATCCGTGAAGCATCGCGCTTGGCCACTTCCAGGATTGCCTTGATGCCGGGCCGGGCACGCCCGGCGCGAATCCGTTCCAGGCCCTGGTGCACCAGGATGCGGTTATTCGCGTCCAGGGGCACCACGTCGGCCACGCTGCCCAGGGCCACCAGGTCGAGCAATTCGCCGATGTTCGGCTGGGGTGTGCTGGCATACCAGCCCAGGCTGCGCAGACGCGCCCGCAGGGCCATCAGCACATAAAAAATCACCCCGACACCGGCCAAGGCCTTGCTCGGGAACTCGCAACCCGGCTGGTTCGGATTGACGATGGCATCGGCTGCCGGCAGTTCGAGGCCGGGCAAGTGGTGGTCGGTGACCAGCACCTGGAGCCCCGCCGCTTTTGCCGCCGCCACGCCTTCCACGCTGGAAATACCGTTATCCACAGTGATCAGCAACTGCGGTTCGCGAGCCAGGGCGACTTCGACGATTTCCGGGGTCAGCCCGTAGCCATATTCGAAGCGATTGGGCACCAGGTAATCGACATGGGCCGCACCGAGCAGGCGCAACCCGAGCATGCCCACGGTGCTGGCAGTCGCGCCATCGGCATCGAAATCGCCCACGATCAGGATGCGCTGGCGTTGCTCCAGCGCCGTCACCAACAGATCCACCGCGGCGTCGATCCCCTTGAGCTGCTGGAAGGGAATCAAGCGCGCCAGGCTCTTGTCCAGTTCAGCCTCGGACTGCACACCACGCGCTGCGTACAGGCGGGTCAACAGGGGCGGCAGGTCACCGAGGAATGGCAGGGTGTCGGGCAGTTGGCGGGGTTCTATGCGCATGGGGTGACAAAAACTTCTCTTTTAATGGTGAAAATCCTGGTGGCGAGGGAGCTTGGCACTGTAGGAGCTGCCGAAGGCTGCGATCTTTTGATCTTTTGATCTTTCGCTTGAGATTCAAGCGTCAGGGGAAAGATCGCAGCCTCGTTGCACTCGACAGCTCCTACACAGCTCCTACACAGCTCCTACAGTCCCGGTGGGCTCAACCACGCTCGCCCAACAACCATTGCAGCTGGACTTCATGCTGGCCACGGTCGTCGGTCACGAAAATCGTGCCCTCGCTGATCATCACATCCCACTTGATCACCCGGGGCATGTCCTGGGCCAGGGTTTCGAGCACTTCCTGGGGCACCGCGGCGATGTTGACGTTTTTCAGGTTCTTGACCGCCGGGATCACCTTGCCTTCCCAGACCCGCAGGCTGCCGTAGGCCAGCAGGCTGGTGCGCTCGGTCCGGCGCGAGCACCAGGTCAGGCGATCAGCATCCGGCTGGCCGACTTCGATCCAGTGCAGCACACGGTCATCCAGGCTTTTTTCCCACAGCGCAGGTTCATCGACGTCTGACAGACCACGACCAAACGCCAGCAGCTCGTTGTACCAGAACGCGTAGGCCAGCAGGCGCACGGTCATGCGCTCTTCGGTTTCCGAAGGGTGACGGGCGATGGTCTGCTTCACATTCTCATACACATTGCGGTCGAGATCGGTGAGGTTCAGTTCAAACTTGTAAGTCGTGGACGGCTGGGCCATGAACGGGCTTCTTGATACGAGGAAAGGCGGCAAGTCTAACCGATGACGCGGGCAATCCACGAATTGCCGACCATCAACCTGCGGCGACCGACCTTGGCCTATGATAAAACGCTCTATTCGTTCTGCCTTTGTCCTACAGGATCTGTCATGTCGCTTACTGCCAAACCCCTTGCCGGCGTCAAAGTCATCGAACTCGGCACCTTGATCGCCGGGCCCTTCGCCTCGCGCATCTGCGGTGAATTCGGTGCCGAAGTCATCAAGGTCGAATCGCCCGACGGCGGTGACCCCCTGCGCAAGTGGCGCAAGCTGTACGAAGGCACCTCGCTGTGGTGGTTCGTCCAGGCGCGCAACAAGAAATCCCTGACCTTGAACCTCAAGCACCCCGAAGGCCTGGCGATCCTGAAAAAACTGATCGGCGAAGCCGATATCCTGATCGAGAATTTCCGCCCCGGCGTACTGGAAAAGCTCGGCCTGGGCTGGGATGTGCTGCATGCACTGAACCCAAAACTGGTGATGGTGCGGCTTTCGGGCTTCGGCCAGACCGGGCCGATGAAAGATCAGCCGGGGTTTGGCGCGGTGGGTGAGTCCATGGGCGGCCTGCGCTACATCACCGGGTTCGAGGACCGTCCGCCGGTGCGCACCGGGATTTCCATCGGCGACTCCATCGCCGCCCTCTGGGGCGTGATCGGCGCATTGATGGCCCTGCGTCACCGCGAGATCAACGGCGGAACCGGGCAAGTGGTGGACGTGGCCTTGTACGAGGCGATTTTCGCCATGATGGAAAGCATGGTGCCGGAGTTCGACGTGTTCGGCTTCATCCGTGAGCGCACCGGCAACATCATGCCCGGCATCACCCCCTCGTCCATCCACACCAGCGCTGACGGCAAGCACGTACAGATTGGTGCCAACGGCGACGCGATCTTCAAGCGCTTCATGCAGATCATCGGCCGTGACGACCTGGCCAATGACCCGCAACTGGCCAGCAACGATGGTCGTGACAGCCGCCGCGACGAGCTGTACGGCGTCATCGATCGCTGGGTCAACTCGCTGCCGCTCGATAGCGTTATCGACCAACTGAACCAGGCCGGAGTGCCGGCCAGCCGGATCTTCAGCGCCGAGGATATGTTCAGCGACCCGCAGTTTCTGGCCCGTGAAATGTTCCTGCAGGCCAAGTTGCCCGACGGCAAGGCATTCAAGATGCCGGGCATCGTACCGAAACTCTCCGACACCCCGGGCACCTCCGAATGGGTCGGGCCGGCGCTGGGCGAACACAACGCACAAGTGCTCGGCGAGCTTGGCTACGATGCACAGCAGATCGCCAAACTGCGCAGCGACGGGGCCATTTGACACACCGCAGCGGGCCGTCACTGAAGATCAAACTGTGAGCGAGCTTGCTCGCGATAGCGTCCGTTCAATCGACTTGATGTTGACTGACACACTGCAATCGCGAGCAAGCTCGCTCCCACATTAGGATTGGTTTCACCCGGGAGAATCAGGTCAGCTGTAAGGCCGCCTTCGCGAGCAAGCCCGCTCCCACAATAGGATCGGAGTATGAACGGGAGAACCAGGTCGGCTGTAAGGCCGCCTCGCGAGCAAGCTTTGCTCCCACAGGTCCTGCTCAAACATATCTGATGGGTGTACGACCGGGAGAGCCAGGTCGGCTGTCAGGCCGCCTCGCGAGCAAGCTTTGCTCCCACAGGTCCTGCTCAAACAGATCTGATGGGTGTACGACCGGGCGAGCCAGACCGGCTGTCAGGCCGCCTCGCGAGCAAGCTTTGCTCCCACAGGTCCTGCTCAAACAGATCTGATGGGTGTGCGACCGGGCGAGCCAGGCCGGCTGTCAGGCCGCCTCGCGAGCAAGCTTTGCTCCCACAGGCCCTGCTCAAACAGATCTGATGGGTGTACGACCGGGAGAGCCAGGCCGGCTGTAAGGCCGCCTCGCGAGCAAGCTTTGCTTCCACAAAAGGCTCCAGCGCCTGACAGAACGCGCTAAAAACGTAAAAGCCGGGCAAAAAGAAACCCCGAGAAGTGGGGAGACGACTCGGGGTTAAACGTGACCACTCATGGTCCGTACAACAAGCGACAAGCACCGGAGCACAATGCTCGCTCTTGTTGGTAAAGAGTCTGACTCATTGGGATGTAGGAAGGTTCCCACAAACCCCCAGTCAATTCGCCCCGACCATGACCTTGTCGCGTGCCAGATTACGCAGCGCCGCAATCACGCAGGGCTCCAGGCGACCCTCGGCAATCAGCACATCGCGATGCAGGCCATCGACCACATCCGTCAACTGACGCTTGTCGGTCAATTGGGCCTGATTGAACACTCGCTCGACCATGATGGCCCCGGAGGTATTCTTCAGCGTCACCAGGCATTCGCCCTTGGCGCCGGAGGGAGTCAGCGTGACTTGATACGGGCTCAAAGCCTCACCCAGCAATAGGCTGATACTTTCCATTCGCTCACCCTTCAATAGTCCGAAAACAACTGCATGTTCACAGTAAGTGACCGTGAGCCGCAGCAGAAAGTTCGTCAGCGCACCGAACCGGCATGCCTTCAACCTGTTCAACCGAGCATGCGCGCCCAATATGACAGGCAAACAACAGCCTTCTCGTGAAGCCTTGGCGTGGTGACGGTCGGCGTCAGGCCATCAACTTGTCGCAACGGCGCCACCGACGCCCGGCATCGGTCCAGCCCCCCAGAATGCCGCGCAACTGCCCGTCGGCCCCATAGAAGGGCACAGACCAATGATAGATTTCCCGCAAACCGCTGCTGAACATCAATTGCCGGTCGACGAACCGAGACTGGCCGGTGCGCAATTGCTCCATCACCTCCCCATGGAGCAACTCGGCGGTGGCCGGTGGGAATGCCGCCGAATCGGTCAGCCGCGTGCCCCGCAGCTTTTCGAAGCGGGTCGCAAACTGATCCTCGTAGCTTTTGTTGCACATGATCAGGCGCCCTTCCAGATCCCGGATGAAAATCGGGTCGGGAATGGCATCCATCAAGGCCCGCTGGAGCATCAACTGGTCCTTGAGGATCGCCTCGGCCTTGAGGCGCTGGTCGATCTGTATCTGCAGGCGGCGGTTCCATAGCAGGGACAGAAAGCCGAACACCACGACCACGACCACGCACCAGTAACCCCATCGGGACACCCGCTCCCAGATCGATGGCGCCTGGACGGGTGTGATGCCGGCCACCCATTTGGAACGCAGCGCGCGCATGTCCTTGGCCGGGAAAGCTTCCAGCGCTTTATTCAAGATACCCAGCAGCATGGTCAGGTCTTGGCGTACCGCGAGGTAATCGGGTTCCCATTTGCCCTCAAGGCCCCTGCCTACTTGCAATTGACCCGCCGGATAGAGATGCACCCCGGTTTCATTTTCGATGGTGGCATAGGCTTCCCTGCTCTCCACCAATGCCCGCGCTTCGCCATAGGTCTTGGTCGTGCGCAATTTGATGGCCGGGTAGTCGCGCCTGATCTCCGCTTCCAAGGCATGCCGCGCCGGCAACGCCAGGACCTTCCCTTCCAGCTGTTCCAGCGAATGGAGGATCGACTCTCCGTCACGGCCAACAAATACCCAGCCCGAGCCACCAAATGCATGGCTGAAACTCAGGAAATCCCTGCGTTCGTCATTCATCGCCAGGAGGGTTGTCATGTCGGCTTCGCTGTTTTCCAGCAGCGTCAGCAACTCGCCGGGGGAGAACGACTCCCGATGCACGAACTCAAGGCCAGTCATTTGCGTAATGCGTTGGAGGATGTCGTGGTTCAGGCCGCTCCACTGCCCCAGTTCATCCTTGAACAGGTACAACGGAAACTGCATCGTGGCCACGATGACGCGGGGGTTATCCTTGATCCACTTCAATTCCTGCGCATCCAATACCAGCCGCTCGCCAGGATTGAACGGCGGCGTTTCGAAAGCCGCCAACTGCGCCGCATTGCCCCCTTGCGCCCAGTACATCAGGGCCAGGCCCATTATCCAGCCCAGGGCTGGCTTGCCTTTGCTAAAAAACGACATCTGCATTTCCTTCGAGATGACTCGCCCGTTCCTCCAAGGGCGAAAACCCGACCAGTTTGGCATGCAGAAACAAGAAAGCCCGTCAGGAGACGGGCTTCAAAATGTGACAGGTTTACGCGCTCAGAGCGGCTTGCCGCGGTTGCCATGCTGGCTGACAAAGGCCTGCACAGCCTTCAAGTCGTTGGGCAACACGGTGCAACGCTCATCTCGCTCAAACAAATCAGAAAGATGTGCAGGTAGTTCAAGCGCTTTTCCTACACCGGCTTTCTCCACGGCTTCCGGGAACTTGACCGGGTGAGCCGTGCCCAGGATCACCATCGGGGTGTCCAGGCTACGACGGCACTCACGAGCGGCCCTGACACCGATGGCCGTGTGCGGATCGAGCAACTCACCGCTCTGCTCGAACACCTCGGCGATGGTTTCGCAAGTCTGCTCGTCGTCCACGGCCAGGGAGTCGAACAACTTGCGGGCTTCGGTCCAGCGCTCAGGCTCGACGCTGAAACCGCCGCCCTGGCGGAAGCTGTCCATCAGGCCGGCAATCGCCGCACCATTGCGACCGTGCAGGTCGAACAGCAGGCGCTCGAAGTTCGACGACACCATGATGTCCATCGAAGGCGACAGCGTGGCGTGCAGGGTTTCCTTGACGTACTGGTTACCGCTCATGAAGCGGTGCAGGATGTCGTTGCGGTTGGTGGCGACGATCAATTGATTGATCGGCAGGCCCATGTTGCGCGCCAGGTAGCCGGCGAAGATATCGCCGAAGTTGCCGGTCGGCACCGAGAACGACACGGAGCGGGCCGGACCGCCCAATTGCAGGGCCGCGTGGAAGTAATAAACGATCTGGGCCATGATCCGCGCCCAGTTGATCGAGTTCACCGCCACCAGCCGCGTGCCCTTGAGGAAGCTCTGGTCGGCGAAACTGGCCTTGACCATTTCCTGGCAGTCATCGAAGTTGCCTTCGATGGCGATGTTGTGGATGTTATCGCCGAAAATCGTCGTCATCTGCCGACGTTGTACTTCCGAGACCCGGTTGTGCGGGTGCAGGATGAAAATATCGACGTTCTCGCAATGCTTGCAGCCTTCGATGGCCGCCGAACCGGTGTCGCCAGAAGTCGCACCGACGATCACCACACGCTCACCACGCTTTTGCAGCACGTAGTCGAGCAGGCGACCGAGCAATTGCAGGGCGAAGTCCTTGAACGCCAGGGTGGGGCCGTGGAACAGCTCCATGACCCATTCGTTACCGTTGAGCTGACGCAGCGGTGCGATGGCGTTGTGGGAAAAGACGCCATAGGTCTCTTCCAGGATTTTCTTGAAATCGGCGTCCGGGATGCTGCCGGTGACGAACGGGCGCATGACCCGGAACGCCAGCTCGTGATACGGCAGGCCGGCCCAGGAAGCGATTTCTTCCTGGGTGAAGCGCGGCAGGTTTTCCGGCACATAGAGACCGCCGTCCGTGGCCAGGCCGGCCAGGAGGACATCTTCGAAATTCAGGGCCGGTGCCTGGCCGCGGGTGCTGATATAGCGCATAGGGGCAAACCTTCGGTTTGAGCTTCAAGCTGTAAGCCACAAGCTGCAAGTAAAAGCGGGGCTGCTTTTAACTTGTAGCTCGCAGCTTGTAGCTTGTAGCTGCTTTAGTTCAAATGTTCAACGCGGATACGGACCACCGGCCCAACGACACCTTGCAACGCTTCCAGCGCCGCAATCGCGTCGTTGATGCGCTGCTCGACCACACGGTGGGTCAGCAGGATCATCGGCACCAGGCCGTCGTGTTCCTCGACTTCCTTCTGCATGATCGACTCGATGTTGATGCCGCGTTCCGAAAGGATGCTTGCCACTTGGGCCAGCACACCCGGATGGTCCTTGGCCTGGATGCGCAGGTAGTAGGAGCTTTCGCATGCCTCGATCGGAAGAATCGGGTGAGCCGACAGCGAGTCTGGCTGGAAGGCCAGGTGCGGCACACGGTTTTCCGGGTCCGAGGTCATGGCGCGAACCACGTCCACCAGGTCGGCGATCACCGAGGAGGCCGTCGGCTCCATGCCCGCACCGGCGCCGTAGAACAGCGTCGAGCCGGAGGCATCGCCGTTGACCATCACCGCGTTCATCACGCCGTTGACGTTGGCGATCAGGCGATCGGCCGGGATCAAGGTCGGGTGCACGCGCAGCTCGATGCCGTTGGCGGTGCTGCGCGCCACGCCCAGGTGCTTGATGCGATAGCCCAAGGCTTCGGCGTAATTCACGTCAGCGGTGGTCAGCTTGGTGATGCCTTCGGTGTAGGCCTTGTCGAACTGCAACGGAATGCCGAATGCAATGGAGGCCAGGATCGTCAGCTTGTGCGCCGCGTCGATGCCTTCCACGTCGAACGTCGGATCAGCCTCTGCGTAGCCCAGGGCCTGGGCTTCGGCGAGCACGTCTTCGAAGGTGCGACCCTTCTCGCGCATCTCGGTGAGGATGAAGTTACCGGTGCCGTTGATGATTCCCGCGACCCAGTTGATGCGGTTGGCCGAGAGGCCTTCGCGGATCGCCTTGATCACCGGGATACCACCGGCCACGGCGGCTTCGAAAGCCACGATCACGCCCTTCTCGCGGGCCTTGGCGAAAATCTCATTACCGTGAACAGCGATAAGCGCCTTGTTCGCGGTGACCACATGCTTGCCATTCTCGATGGCCTTGAGTACCAGATCGCGGGCAACGGTGTAGCCGCCGACCAGCTCTATGACGATGTCGATCTCAGGGTTCGTGGCCACTTCGAAGACATCGTTGGTAATCGCAATACCGGTCGTCTGGAACTGAGGCTTTGGCGTGCGCATGGCAATTTGTGCCACTTCGATCCCACGCCCGGCACGACGAGCAATTTCCTCGGCGTTGCGCTGAAGTACGTTGAAGGTGCCGCCACCGACGGTACCTAACCCACAGATGCCTACTTTGACCGGATTCACTCTTGACTCCCCATGAAACGGCCGACGCAAGGTCGGCCGTGAAATACAGCCGCGCAGCAACGCGACTTTGTGTTTAACGGCCCGACGAAGGTTTTCGCCGAGCCGTGATCTTCAGAAGCGGATCGCCCATGATCATTTCGCGCTCAAGGCCAGTTTGGCGACTTGTGGCGCCGGCTGGTAGCCCGGAATCACCTGGCCGTCGGCCAAAACGATGGCCGGCGTGCCATTCACACCAATGGACTGGCCAAGGGCGAACTGCTTGGAAACCGGGTTCTCGCACTTGGCGGCCTTGATTTCCTTGCCATCGACCATCTTGTCCATGGCCGCTTTCTTGTCCTTGGAGCACCAGACCGCCTGCAACTGCTCATCGCCCGGCGAGCCCAGGCCCTGGCGCGGGAACGCAACATAGCGCACTTCGATGCCGCGCTTGTTCAGCTCCGGCACTTCGGCGTGCAGCTTGTGGCAATACGGGCAGGTGGTGTCGGTGAACACGGTGATGTGGGACTTGGTTTCGCCAATCGCAGGATAGACCACGGTTTCAGCGACTGGAATGCCGTTGATCAACTTGGAAATGCCCTGGCGCTCGGTCATCTCGGTGAGATTGACCGGCTTGCCGTCCTTGAGCTCGAACAGGTTGCCCTGGACGATGTACTGACCGTCGGCGCTGGCGTAAAGCACGCGGCTGCCCTTGAGCTTGATCTCATACAGGCCGGCCATGGGACTGGCCGAGATGGTTTCGATCGGCACTTCGAGCTGAAGGTTTTCCAGGCTCTTGCGGATAGCCTTGTCAGCCGCATCGTCGGCGATGGCAAAGGTACTGGCCAGCGCAATGGCGGCGGCGGTGAACATCTGGATCAAACGCATGGGGACTCCTGAGGCGAACAAATGAGACGGGAAACACCGACCCGCAGATTCGGGTTCCAACCGCCCACTGTGCAAACCGGGAAAGCCTACCACATAAGGCCCGCGTGACCGAATGCCGCTGACGCAAGACATTGGTGGAGGTTTTTCTGTGGAAGCTGTCCTGTGGGAGCTGTCCTGTGGGAGCAAGGCTTGCCCGCGATGGCCGCGCCGCGGTGTAACAACTACACCGCGCTATCGTTCATCGCGGGCAAGCCTTGCTCCCACAAGCTCGCACAAGGGGCCTCATTCAGCCGCGTGGATGGTGTTTGGCATGCAGGTCCTGCAGCCGCGCCCGGGCGACGTGGGTGTAGATCTGGGTGGTGGACAGGTCGCTGTGGCCGAGCAGCATCTGCACCACCCGCAGGTCGGCGCCGTGGTTGAGCAGGTGCGTGGCAAAGGCATGGCGCAAGGTGTGGGGCGAGAGGGATTTGTTGATCCCGGCCACCTTGGCCTGGTGCTTGATGCGGTGCCAGAAGGTCTGGCGGGTCATCTGTTCGCCGCGCAGGCTGGGGAACAGCACGTCGCTGGGGCGCCCGCCCAGCAGTTCGTGGCGGGCATCGCGCATGTAGCGCTCGACCCAGACGATCGCTTCCTCACCCATCGGCACCAGGCGCTCCTTGCTGCCTTTGCCCATCACCCGCAGCACGCCCTGGCGCAGGTTGACCTGCTCCAGGGTCAAGCTGATCAACTCGGTGACCCGCAGGCCGCAGGCGTACAAGACTTCCAGCATGGCCCGGTCGCGCTGACCGATGGCTTCGCTGAGGTCGGGCGCCGCCAGCAGCGCTTCCACATCGGCTTCCGACAGGGATTTGGGCAATGGACGCCCCAATTGCGGCATTTCCACGCGCAAGGTCGGGTCCACCGCGATCAGCTTTTCCCGCAGCAAATAGCGATAGAACCCACGCAGGCCAGAGAGAAACCGCGCGGTCGAGCGCGGTTTGTAGTTCTGCTCCAGACGCCACGCCAAGTGATCGAGGATCAGCTCCCGACCGGCATTGATCAGCTCCAGGTGGTTTTCCTGCAACCACCCGTTGAACAGCGCCAGGTCACTGCGATAGGCATCGCGGGTGTTATCGGACAGGCCCTTCTCCAGCCACAGGGCGTCGAGAAACTGGTCTATCAGCGGATGATCGATGGCGGGCATAAGAACTCTTGAAGGATGCGGCACACACAGCATCAAAATGGCAAATGAAGCTATGCAGGGTGCTCAAAGAGCAAATCGCAGGCAACAAAAAAGCAGCCCGCAGGCTGCTTTTTTTGCATCGGAAGCTGGACTTAAGCCAGTTTTTCCTTGATGCGAGCTGCTTTACCCGACAGGTCACGCAGGTAGTACAGCTTGGCTTTACGTACGTCACCGCGACGCTTGACAGCCATGCTGTCGATTTGCGGGCTGTAGGTCTGGAAAGTACGCTCTACGCCAACACCGTTGGAGATTTTACGAACGGTGAATGCACTGTTCACGCCACGGTTACGCTTGGCGATAACGACGCCTTCGAACGCTTGCAGACGGGAACGGTCGCCTTCCTTCACTTTCACCTGAACGACAATGGTGTCGCCTGGGGCAAAGGTAGGGATTTCTTTGGTCATCTGCTCTGCTTCGAGTGCAAGGATGATTTTGTTAGTCATGCTGTGCTCCTAAGGCAAGTCGTCGGACTCACCATCGATACGTTGTTAACTATCGTCCCGCTCGCGGATGTATTCCTCGAGCAGCTTCTTCTCTTCTCCAGAAAGCGAGCGGCTTTCCAGAAGATCGGCGCGTCGTTCATAGGTCCGACCAAGGGACTGCTGTAAACGCCAACGCCGGATGTGCGCGTGGTTGCCACTTAGCAACACGTCGGGAACACGCTGATCCGCATACACCTCCGGTCGGGTGTAGTGCGGGCAATCCAGCAGACCATCCGTAAAGGAATCTTCCTCAGCGGAATCTGCATGCCCTAAAGCTCCAGGCAGCAGTCGTGTAACCGCATCGATCAGGACCATCGCCGGCAGCTCGCCGCCAGACAGTACATAGTCGCCAATCGACCACTCTTCATCGACATGAGCTTCAATGAAACGCTCGTCAATGCCTTCATAACGGCCGGCAATCAGGATCAATGCATCCGAATTCGCCAGCTCGCGTACCGCCGACTGAGTCAGTTGGCGGCCTTGGGGCGACAGGTAGATCACCTTCGCACCCTCCCCGGCTGCCGTCCTGGCCTGAACCAGCGCATCTTCCAGGGGCTTGATCTTCATCACCATGCCCGGACCACCGCCAAACGGGCGATCGTCCACAGTGTGATGTCGATCCGTGGTGTAGTCCCGCGGATTCCAACAGGTAAGCTGCAACAGCTCCTGTTTCACCGCGCGGCTGGTTATGCCGTACTCGCTGATGGCGGAAAACATCTCGGGAAACAATGTGATGACTTCAACGCGCAAGTTAGCCACGTTTAGAAATCCGCATCCCATTCCACCTTCATCTCGCCTGCGGCAAGGTCGACGGCCAACACGCATTGCTCGGTATAGGGCAACAGGCGTTCGCGATCATCCAGGCTGCCGACGCAAGGCTTGACCACCATGACATCGTTCGAACCGGTCTCGAGCAGGTGATCGATTTTCCCGAGCAATTGCCCGAGGTGGTCGATGACCTTCAGACCCACCAGCTGGTACCAGTAGTACTCGCCGTCGGTCAGTTCAGGGAACAGGTTGCGCGGCACGCAGATCTCATAACCGGCCAGAAGACGCGCTTCTTCACGATCATCGAGATCCTTGAGCTTTGCGACCAGGAACTTGTCGTTCCCGCGTCCGCTGACCAGCTCCACCTGTTTCACGCTACCTTCGCGCTTGAGCGTCCAGGTTTTGTAGTCCAACAGGTTCTTGATCGGATCAGTAAAGGAATACACCTTCACTTCGCCGCGAACGCCATGTACAGAGTAGATCTTGCCGACAACGATCAAATCATCAGCATCTTTTGGCGTCGCGTTCATATTGCTCAGGCCGCAGCCTTAGCCGATTCCTTCAACAACTGAGCAACGCGCTCAGAAGGTTGTGCACCAACGCTCAGCCAGTAGGCTACGCGCTCTTGGTTCACGGACAGACGTACTTCCTGACCACGGGCAACAGGGTTGAAGAAACCAACCTGTTCCTTGTGGGAACCGTCACGCGGGTTGCGGCTGTCGGTTACGGTCAGGTGGTAAAACGGGCGCTTTTTGGAGCCGCCAAGGGCAAGACGGATTGTTAGCATGTGAACATCGTTCCTGTAGTCGGTGCTGCAAATCTAAATGCACAGCGGGCATAGGTGCCCGAAAGGCCGCATATTCTAAGGAATATCCGGACTTTTGCAAATGTCTTTTTCCGGCACCTGGCGCCATGCGATCAAGATTTGCCATAGAGCCGTCATGAAAAACGGCAAGTCAGCTCCCGCGTAGCGCGGGTTTGCTGGAGATCCCCGCATCCGTGCGGGGCAACGCCGACATGACAGCCGGCGCAGATTCTTTACATTTTCGGCATGCCGCCGCCGGGCAACATACCGCCCATGCCGCGCATCATCTTGGCCATTCCGCCCTTGGCGGAGAATTTCTTCATCATCTTCTGCATCTGCTTGTGCTGCTTGATCAAGCGACCGATGTCCTGCACCTGGGTGCCGGAACCCATGGCGATACGGCGCTTGCGCGAACCGCTGATCAGCTCAGGGTCGCGGCGCTCGGCCGGGGTCATGGAGTTGATGATGGCTTCCATCTGCTTGAACTGCTTTTCAGCCGCGCCCTGGGCATTGCCCATCTGCGCCAGGTTCACGCCACCGATGTTCGGCAGTTTGTCCATGAGGCCGCCAAGACCGCCCATGTTCTTCATTTGTTGCAGCTGGTCGCGGAAGTCTTCGAGGTCGAAGCCCTTGCCCTTCTTCAGCTTCTTGGCCAGTTTGTCGGCCTTGTCCTTGTCGAGGGTCTGTTCGGCCTGTTCGATCAGGCTGAGCACGTCGCCCATGCCGAGGATGCGCGAAGCGATACGCTCGGGGTGGAACGGCTCGAGAGCTTCGCTCTTCTCGCCCATACCGATGAACTTGATCGGCTTGCCGGTGATGGCCCGTACCGACAGCGCGGCGCCGCCACGGGCGTCACCGTCGACCTTGGTCAGGATCACGCCAGTCAACGGCAGCGCATCACCGAACGCCTTGGCGGTGTTGGCCGCGTCCTGGCCGGTCATGGCATCGACCACGAACAGGGTTTCCACCGGGTTGATCGCGGCATGCAGCGCCTTGATCTCGCCCATCATCTCTTCATCGATGTGCAGGCGACCGGCGGTATCGACGATGACCACGTCGATGAATTTCAGTTTTGCTTCTTTAATAGCCGCCTGGGCGATGTCCACCGGCTTCTGGCTCAGGTCGGACGGGAAGAACGTCACGCCGATGTCGTTGGCCAGGGTTTCCAGTTGCTTGATCGCCGCCGGACGGTAGATGTCCGCCGACACCACCATCACCGACTTCTTCTTGCGCTCTTTAAGGAAGCGCGCCAGTTTGCCGGCTGTCGTGGTCTTGCCCGCGCCCTGCAGACCAGCCATCAGCACCACCGCTGGCGGTACGGCGCTCAGGTTCAGGTCTTCGTTGGCGGCGCCCATCAGGCTTTCGAGTTCGGCCTGGACGATCTTCACGAACGCCTGGCCCGGTGTCAGGCTGCGCGACACTTCGGTGCCGACGGCGCGCTCCTTGACCGAATTGACGAAGTCCTTGACCACCGGCAGGGCGACGTCGGCTTCGAGCAACGCCATGCGCACTTCGCGCAGGGTGTCTTTGATGTTGTCCTCGGTCAGTTTCGCCTTGCCGGTGACATGGCGCAGCGTCTGCGAGAGACGGTCGGTTAGGTTTTCAAACATGCGCGATCCTTTCAGGCCCAGATGAGACCGGGATAATGGCGGCCCAGACCGTGAAAAATGTGCTCGGCGAGCCTGCGGCGTGGGCAGGTCGCGGATTATAGCGAAGAAGCGGGCAACGTACACCTTACTGTCAGTTGCTGTGGTCTTTCGTGCGGAGGGGGTTCTATGCCAAACTCAGCGCCTTTCGGGCTTGCCTAACAGGATTTATGCTCCCCTTGTCACCCAGCTTGCTTGCCACGCTCGCCGCCGCCTGCCTTTATGCCGCTGCGACCCTCTATCAAGGCACCCGCCTGGCCACCGGCGCCAAGGCGAACAAACGCCTGCTGGTCACGCTTGGCGTGCTGGCGGTGCTCGGTCACGCGGCCAGCCTTTATACCCACCTGATGACGCCGATTGGCCTGGGCCTGGACTTTTTCAATGCCGCCAGCCTGATCGCCGTCGCCGTGATCGGCCTGACGCTGCTGGCCTGCTCGCGCATTCCGGTGGAAAACCTGCTGGTGCTGCTGTTCCCGCTGGGGCTGGCCACGGTGCTACTGGCGCAGTTCGCGCCGTCGGGCACGGTGCAGATCATCGATGAAGAACCGGGCATCCTTGCCCACATCCTGCTGTCGATCCTCGCCTACGGCCTGTTCACCATCGCCGTGTTCCAGGCCTTGCTGCTGCTGGTGCAGGACCACCAGCTCAAGCACAAGCACCCGTCCGGACTGATCCGCAACTTCCCGCCGCTGCAAACCATGGAGAGCCTGCTGTTCGGTTTCCTCTGGGCCGGCTGGAGCCTGCTGTCGCTGTCGCTGATCTCCGGTTGGTTGTTCGTCGAGAACCTGTTTGCCCAGCACCTGGTGCACAAGACCCTGCTGGCCTGCCTGGCGTGGGTCGTGTTCAGCGTGCTGCTGTGGGGCCGCAACCGCCTCGGCTGGCGCGGCCACAAAGCGATTCGCTGGACCCTGGCCGGTTTCTGCCTGCTGATGCTCGCGTACTTCGGCAGCAAGCTGGTCCGCGAATACATCCTGCATGTGTGACGGACGGCGCTGATGGATACGTTACCCGTGGCGCCGCTGTTTGCCGTGCTGGTGGTGCTGATCCTCTGGTCGGCCCTGTTCACCGCCATCGAAGCCGCCCAGCAGCACCTGCTGGCCCAGCGCACGGCCTCACGCGCCAGTGACAAACCGCTGGCAACGCTGACATTCCCGCTGGCCAGCCTGATCCTGTGCAATACCCTCTGCCGCACCCTGGCCGTGGTCATCGGCACCTTGCTGGCGATCTTTACCTGGCTGGAAAACGGCCCTTGGGTAGCCTGGCTCGGCACCAGCGCCGCCCTGCTGGTGTTTGCCGACTACCTGCCGCGCACCTTGGCCACCCGCCAGCCCGAAGCAGTGCTGGCGCTGGGCAACGCCTTGCTGGGCATACCGTTGAAGATCCTCTATCCGTTTGCCTGGCTGTTGAACGGCACGAGCCAGTTTTTACTGCGCCCATTCGCGCGCAAAGCCAGCATGGTGCAACAGAGCGACGACGAAATGCCCGCGCCACCGCGCAGCGATCACGAACCTGAGCACAGCGGCAGCCGCCTGCACCCGATTTCCGGCATCCACGCCCTGGACAACATCACCGTCAACGATATCCTCGTGCCCCGCAGCGAGGTCGATGGGATCAACCTCGACGACCCCATCGGCGAGATCATCGAACAGTTGCGCCTGAACCGGCGTACCCGCCTGCCGATGTTCCACAGCGACATCAACCAGGTCGAAGCGGTGCTCAACACGCGCCAGATCCGTCATTTGCTGGCGGACGCGAGCCTGACCAAGGAAGCGCTGCTGACCGCCTCCCACGAGCCCTACTTCGTTCCCGAAAGCACGCCACTGCAACTGCAATTGCTGAATTTCCACAAGCAGCAGCGGCGCCTGGGCATGGTGGTGGACGAATACGGCGAGGTGCTGGGCATTGTCACCCTGGAAGACATCCTGGAAGAAATCGTCGGCGAATTCGAAAGCGAGCACAGCCTCGACAACCCCCACGTCCACCCCCAGCCCGATGGTCGCCTGATGATCGATGGCGCGGCGTCGATCCGCGAATTGAACCGGACCCTGGGCTGGCACCTGCCTTGCGACGGCCCCAAGACCCTCAACGGGCTGGTGACCGAAGCCCTCGAAACCATCCCCGAAAGCCCGGTGTGCCTGAAGATCGGCCGTTATCGACTGGAAATCATCGAGACCGTGGACAACCGTGTCAGCCAGGTACTGGCGTGGCATAACAGTTCGGTGCCCGCCGTTTCCTGACTTCCCTGTGGCAGGGAACTTGCTCCCGCTGGGGTGCGTGTAGGAGCTGCCGAAGGCTGCGATCTTTGATCTTGGTCTTTCACTTCCGACTCAATTGTCTGGGACAAGATCGCAGCCTCGTTGCACTCGACAGCTCCTACACAGCGCAACCCAGCTCCCTCGCCACAAAAGCTCATCGCCAGCGCCGTTATTGTGGGCCAGCTCACTTGTTGAATCGTTAGCCTCCTTCCTATACTCAATCCGCTTACCCAGCCCCGCCCGAACCTCGTGCTTACCCGCACCCAGCCGGTTCATCGGCAAAATCCGCATCAGTCCTGCGACTGTTCCTACCCGAAACAGCGAAAGGATACCCGCCCACATCCCTGGGTGTTCGACCATAATAATTCGCTCCAATGGAGCACATGACTGTCAGGGATAACCGCATGACGACCGCTACCTGCAACGAGGCTGTGTCTGCCCAGCCGACAAACTCGACCACCCGCGTGGCCACCGCGAGTTTCATCGGCACCGCCATCGAGTTCTACGATTTCTACGTCTACGCCACGGCTGCGGCCCTGGTGATCGGGCCGGTGTTCTTCCCGCAAACCTCAGGCACGGCACAGATGCTGTCGTCCTTCCTGACGTTCGGCATCGCCTTCCTTGCCCGCCCGCTGGGTTCTGCGCTGTTCGGCCATTTCGGCGACCGGATCGGGCGCAAGTCGACGCTGGTGGCATCCCTGCTGCTGATGGGCGTGTGCACCACGCTCATCGGCGTGTTGCCCGGCTACGCCAGCATTGGCGCCTGGGCGCCGATCCTGCTGTGCGTGCTGCGTTTCGGCCAGGGCCTGGGGTTGGGCGGTGAATGGGGCGGGGCGGCGCTGCTCGCCACCGAGAACGCGCCCAAGGGCAAGCGGGCCTGGTTCGGCATGTTCCCCCAACTGGGGCCCTCCATCGGCTTCCTGGCGGCCAACGGGCTGTTCCTGACCCTGGCCATGAGCCTGGACGATGAGCAATTTCGCGCCTGGGGTTGGCGGATTCCGTTCCTGCTCAGCGCCGTGCTGGTGATCGTCGGCCTCTATGTTCGGCTCAAGCTCCACGAAACCCCGGTGTTCGCCAATGCCATGGCCCGCCAGGAGCGCGTGAAGGTGCCGTTGGTCGAGCTGTTCAGCCAGTACTGGGCGCCAACCTTGCTGGGCGCGGCAGCGATGGTGGTGTGTTATGCGCTGTTCTATATCTCGACGGTGTTTTCCCTGAGCTACGGCGTGTCCACCCTCGGCTACAGCCGCGAGACCTTCCTGGGCCTGCTGTGCTTTGCCGTGCTGTTCATGGCCGCCGCTACGCCCCTATCGGCCTGGGCCAGCGACCGCTACGGGCGCAAGCCGGTGCTGATCGTCGGCGGCGTATTGGCGATTGCCTCGGGTTTCCTCATGGAGCCCTTGCTGACCCACGGCTCGACCGGCGGTGTGGCGCTGTTCCTGTGCATCGAGCTGTTCCTGATGGGCGTGACCTTCGCCCCCATGGGCGCCTTGCTGCCGGAACTGTTTCCGACCCACGTGCGCTACACCGGCGCCTCGGCGGCCTATAACCTGGGCGGCATCGTCGGCGCCTCGGCCGCGCCGTTCTTCGCCCAGAAACTGGTGGCGATGGGTGGCTTGGGTTATGTCGGGGGCTATGTTTCAGCGGCCGCACTGCTCAGTGTGATCGCCGTGCTGTGCCTGAAGGAGACGCGTCATAACGACTTGAACCGGGTCGCCTGACGCGCCTCCCGCAGGCTGCGATCTTCCCCTGACGCTTGAGATTCAAGCGTCAGGGGAAGATCGCAGCCTCGCTTCGCTCGGCAGCTCCTACGGGGCAAAACCGGCCAATGAAATAACCGCTAACAATCACCCGCCATTGAACCCCCCCCCCACCTGCCCCATCTAAGACCCATACCCCATTGCGCAGGTGCCCCATGAGCGACCAGCACTCTACAGAAGCCACTCACGATTACGCTGACTCCGAACACATCGAACACACCTCCTCCGGCACCGGCCTGGCGCTGCCTGGCCAGAATTTGCCGGACAAGGTCTACATCATCCCGATCCACAATCGTCCGTTCTTCCCGGCCCAGGTGTTGCCGGTCATCGTCAACGAAGAACCGTGGGCCGAGACCCTGGAGCTGGTGGCCAAGTCCGACCATCACTCCCTGGCGCTGTTCTTCATGGACTCGCCCCAGGAAGACCCGCGTCATTTCGACACCTCGAAACTGCCGCTGTACGGCACGCTGGTGAAGGTGCACCACGCCAGCCGGGAAGGCGGCAAACTGCAATTCGTCGCCCAGGGCCTGACTCGCGTGCGTATCCGCACCTGGCTCAAGCACCATCGCCCACCGTACCTGGTGGAAGTCGAATACCCGCACCAGCCGAGCGAGCCGACCGACGAGGTCAAGGCCTACGGCATGGCGCTGATCAACGCGATCAAGGAACTGCTGCCGCTCAACCCGCTGTACAGCGAAGAGTTGAAGAACTACCTCAACCGCTTCAGCCCCAACGACCCTTCGCCGCTGACCGACTTTGCCGCCGCGCTCACCTCCGCCACCGGCAACGAACTGCAGGAAGTGCTCGACTGCGTGCCCATGCTCAAGCGCATGGAAAAAGTCCTGCCGATGCTGCGCAAGGAAGTCGAAGTGGCGCGGTTGCAGAAAGAGATTTCCGCCGAGGTCAACAACAAGATCGGCGAACATCAGCGCCAGTTCTTCCTCAAGGAGCAGCTCAAGGTCATCCAGCAGGAACTGGGGCTGACCAAGGACGACCGCAGCGCCGATATCGAACAGTTCGAGCAGCGGCTCGAAGGCAAGGTGCTGCCGGCCCAGGCGCAGAAACGCATCGAAGAGGAAATGAACAAGCTCTCGATCCTGGAAACCGGCTCGCCGGAATACGCCGTCACCCGCAACTACCTGGATTGGGCGACCTCGGTGCCGTGGGGCGTGTATGGCCAGGACAAGCTTGACCTCAAGCACGCGCGCAAGGTGCTCGACCAGCACCACGCCGGCCTGGACGACATCAAGGACCGCATCCTGGAGTTCCTCGCCGTCGGTGCCTATAAAGGCGAGATCAGCGGTTCCATCGTGCTGCTGGTCGGCCCGCCGGGCGTGGGCAAGACCAGCGTCGGCAAATCCATCGCCGAATCCCTGGGGCGACCGTTCTACCGCTTCAGCCTCGGCGGCATGCGCGACGAAGCCGAGATCAAGGGGCATCGGCGCACCTATATCGGCGCCCAGCCGGGCAAGCTGGTGCAGGCGCTTAAAGATGTCGAAGTGATGAACCCGGTGATCATGCTCGATGAAATCGACAAGATGGGCCAGAGCTACCAGGGCGACCCGGCCTCGGCCTTGCTGGAGACCCTCGATCCGGAGCAGAACGTCGAATTCCTCGACCACTACCTGGATCTGCGCCTGGACCTGTCGAAAGTGCTCTTCGTCTGCACCGCCAACACTTTGGACTCGATCCCCGGCCCGCTGCTGGACCGGATGGAAGTGATCCGCCTGTCGGGCTACATCACCGAAGAAAAAGTCGCCATCGCCAAGCGTCACTTGTGGCCCAAGCAACTGGCCAAGGCTGGCGTGTCCAAGGGCAGCCTGAGCATCAACAACAGCGCCCTCAAGGCCCTGATCGACGGCTATGCCCGTGAAGCCGGGGTGCGACAGCTGGAAAAACAGCTGGGCAAACTGGTGCGCAAGGCGGTGATGAAGCTGATCGACGACCCCAAGGCCGTGATCAAGCTCGGGCCGAAGGACCTCGAGGCCTCCCTGGGCAAACCGGTATTCCGCAACGAGCAGGTGTTGTCCGGCGTCGGCGTGATCACTGGCCTGGCCTGGACCAGCATGGGCGGCGCGACCTTGCCGATCGAAGCGACGCGCATCCATACCCTCAATCGCGGCTTCAAGCTGACCGGGCAACTGGGGGACGTGATGAAGGAATCGGCGGAAATCGCCCACAGCTACGTCAGTTCGCACCTGAAGCAATTTGGCGGCGATCCGAAGTTCTTTGACGAGGCCTTCGTTCACCTGCACGTACCGGAAGGTGCCACGCCCAAGGACGGCCCGAGCGCCGGCGTGACCATGGCCAGCGCCTTGCTGTCCCTGGCCCGCAACCAGCCGCCGAAAAAAGGCGTAGCCATGACCGGCGAACTGACCCTCACCGGGCACGTCCTGCCGATTGGCGGGGTGCGCGAGAAGGTCATCGCGGCGCGGCGGCAGAAAATCAACGAACTGATCCTGCCGGAAGCCAACCGGGGCAACTTCGAAGAACTGCCGGACTACCTCAAGGAAGGTGTCACGGTGCACTTTGCCAAGCGGTTTGCGGATGTGGCCAAGGTGTTGTTCTGATGTTCCTCTAGCGCTTGTGCGGGCGCCATCGCGGGCAAGCCTTGCTCCCACAGGGTTAAATGTCGCTCACAGATTTTGTCTGCAACAAAGATCCACAGTGGGAGCAAGGCTTGCCCGCGAAGGCGTTATCAGCAACAACATATGCCCAGCTGACACACCCAGTAGCATCTTCGGTTATGCTCGCCGTTCGTCGTAAATGCCGGAGCCGTTGCCCTTATGTCCCTCACTCGCCTGCTCGTCCCTCTCAGCCTCGCCCTGCTGAGCGCCTGCGCCACGCAAACCAGCAACAACGTGACCGTGGAAAAACTGAGCCAGTGCCCGGTAAGGCTCAATAACGGGCAGAACCTGATCCTGAGCTTGCCCAGCAACCCCACTACCGGTTATCGCTGGGCGATCCAGGATTCGGCCGGTGGCGTGCTCAAAGGCTTGGGCCCGGAGGTTTATCGCAATCCGGAAGACGCCGGCATCGTTGGCGCCGCGGGTGTCTCGACCTGGCGCTTCCAGGCGTTCAGCGCCGGCACCGGGCGTTTGCGCCTGACTTATCAACAGCCCTGGGCCCCGGAAGTGCCGCCCGTGGAAACCTTTGACTGCGCCATTGCGGTGAATTGATCGTGGGCTGGCTGATCCTTGCACTGATGGGCGCAGCCACCTACCTGTACGGCCTGAGCGTGCACGCCACACTCCTGTGCCTGCTGGTCAAGCCCATGCCGGTCCTGGCCCTGCTCGGCTGGCTGCACGATGCGCCGCCCAGTGACTATCGGCGCTGGATCAGCCTCGGGCTGATTTTTTCACTGGTGGGCGACGTGTTGCTGGCCTGGCCGGGGGATCTGTTCGTGTTCGGCCTCGGCGCGTTTCTGCTGGCGCACCTGGCCTACCTGAAAGGCTACCTCAGCGACTGCCGCCGTCCGGCACTGCTGCCATTGACCCTGGCCTTGGGCATCGGCGCGGTGCTGTTGGGGATCCTGGTGTCGAACGGTCTCGGGCCGTTGCTGGTGCCGGTGATTGTCTACGGCCTGGCCATCAGCGCCATGCTTTGGCGAGCGTTGGCGCGGCTGGGCAGCGGCGTGCCGAAACGCTCGGCCTGGCTGGCCGCCGCCGGGGCGCTGGCGTTTGTGTTCTCCGACAGCCTGATCGGCATCAACCGGTTCGTGCAGCCCTTCCATGCCGCGCCTTACCTGATCATCGTCAGTTATTGGCTGGGCCAGTGGGGGATTACGGCATCGGCGTTTAGCCAAAAGCCACACTGAACAAAGATTAATGTGGGAGCAAGGCTTGCCCGCGATGAAGGCACCGCGGTCTATAGCAAGACCGCATTATCGTTCATCGCGGGCAAGCCTTGCTCCCACAGAGCCCTACTCCCACAAAACCTTACTCCTACAAAGCCTTGCTCCCACAAAGCTCGCTCCCACAGTTTTTTTGGTTAAAATGCCGGCCTTTTCACCACCCATGCCGCTGGAACCGCCGTGAGCAAAGACCCCGATCGCCTATTCGCCCAACCCCTGGCCCAAGTGCCGGACTTCGCCTTCAACGAGGACGTGGTGCGGGTGTTTCCGGACATGATCAAGCGTTCAGTGCCGGGCTACCCGACCATCGTCGAAAACCTCGGCGTGCTCGCCGCGCAATTCGCCCAGCCCAATAGTGTGCTCTACGACCTGGGCTCGTCCCTGGGCGCCGTGACCCAGGCCCTGCGCCGCCACGTGCGCACCGACGGTTGCCGGGTAATCGCTGTGGATAACTCGGCGGCCATGGTCGAGCGCTGCCGCGAATACCTCAACGGCCAGGACTCGATGTTCCAGGAGCTGCTGCCGGTGGAAGTGATCGAAGGCGACATCCTCGCCCTGACGTTCCAGCCAGCTTCGGTGGTGGCACTGAACTTCACCCTGCAATTCATCGCGCCGGACCAGCGCACCGCACTGTTGAGCCGCATTCGCCAGTCCTTGCTGCCCGGTGGCGCCCTGATCCTGTCGGAAAAATTGCGGTTCAACGATGCCGAGGAACACGCCCTGCTCACCGACCTGCACGTGGCGTTCAAGCGCGCCAACGGCTACAGCGAGCTGGAAATTGCCCAGAAGCGCAGCGCCATCGAAAACGTCATGAAGCCCGACAGCCTCGAAGAACACCGCGAGCGTCTGCTGGCGGCCGGTTTCTCGAAAGTCGTGCCGTGGTTCCAGTGTCTTAACTTCGCCTCGTTGATTGCCCTGCCATGATTGATCTGTCCCCCCTCGCCCGCCATCTGGCCGGCACGCCCCTGGCCGATTGGGCCGCGACACTGCAGACGCAACTCGACAGCAAGATGGAAAAGGGCCATGGCGATCTGGAGCGTTGGCAAAGCGCGCTCGATGCGCTGCCGGCCTTGCAACCTACCACGGTCGACCTGCTGAACGGCCTGACGCTCGACACCGATTGTTCCGACGAAACCCGTGCGCAAATGCGTACCGCGTTGATGGGTCTGTCGCCATGGCGCAAAGGACCTTTCGACCTGTTTGGCGTGCACGTGGACACCGAATGGCGCTCGGACTGGAAGTGGTCCCGGGTGGCCCCGCACCTGGACCTGAAAGGCAAGCGCATCCTCGATGTGGGCTGCGGCAACGGCTACTACATGTGGCGGATGCTAGGCGCCGGGGCAGACACGGTGATCGGAGTCGACCCCAACTGGCTGTTCTTCTGCCAGTTCCAGGCGGTGCAGCGCTACCTGTCGCAGCCCAACGCCTGGCACCTGCCGTTCCCGTTCGAGGCCCTGCCAGCGGAGCTGGAAGGTTTCGACACGGTGTTCTCCATGGGCGTGTTCTACCACCGACGCTCGCCGATCGAGCATCTGCTGGCCTTGAAGGACTGCCTGGTCAAGGGCGGCGAACTGGTGCTGGAAACCCTGGTGATCGAGGGCGACGAACACCAGGTGCTGGTGCCCGAGGACCGCTACGCGCAGATGCGTAACGTGTGGTTCCTGCCGTCGGTCCCGGCCCTGGAACGCTGGCTGCGCCGCGCCGGGTTCAGCGATGTGCGTTGCGTGGACGTGAGCCTGACCACCGTAGAGGAACAGCGCAGCACCGAGTGGATGAAGTATCAGTCGCTGAGCGACTTCCTCGACCCCGCCGACCACAGCAAGACCATCGAAGGGCTGCCGGCGCCGATGCGGGCGGTGATTGTGGCGCGTAAGTAAATCGCCCAAGCACCACAAAAACCCTGTGGGAGCGAGCCCTTGTGGGAGCAAGGCTTGCCCGCGATGGAGGCACCGCGGTCTATAGCAAGGCCGCGTTATCGTTCATCGCGGGCAAGCCTTGCTCCCACAAAGGTTCACTCCCACAGGGGGGACGGTGTCAGTCTGAAGGTTTGGTTCTACGGGCCTTGAAGAACTCACTCAGCACGGTGCTGCATTCCTCGGCCAGCACCCCGCCCTCGTACATCACCCGATGGTTCAGGAAACCCTGGTTGAAGAACTGCCCCTGGCTCTGCACGATGCCGGCCTTGGGCTCCAGGGCGCCGTAGACGACCCGGGCGATACGCGAATGGACAATCAGGCCAGCGCACATGCTGCATGGCTCCAACGTCACATACAGCGTGCTGCCGGGCAGGCGATAGTTGCTCACCGCCTGGGCGGCGGCGCGGATGGCGACCATTTCCGCGTGGGCACTGGGGTCGTGGCCGCTGATCGGGCAGTTGAAGCCGCGTCCGATGATCTCGCCGTCCTGCACCAGCACTGCGCCCACCGGCACTTCGCCCAGGGCTGCGCCTTGTGCGGCGAGGGCCAGGGCTTCGCGCATGAAGTCCTGGTCGTGGCTGCGGTCGATGATCCTGGCAGGGCGAATCTGGCGCATCAAGCCACCTCGATGGCGGCCATCAGGCCGGTTTCCATGTGGTCGATCACATGGCAGTGGAACATCCATACGCCTGGATTATCCGCCACCAGCGCCACCTGCGCCCGCTCGTTCTTGCCCAGCAGGTAAGTGTCGGTGAAATACGGCACGACCTTGTGCCGGTTCGACGCGATCACCTTGAAGCTCATGCCGTGCAAATGGATCGGGTGCTGGTACTGGGTCATGTTCTTCAATTCGAAAATGTAGCTCTGGCCTTTCTTCAGCGTGGCGATCGGCCGGTCGGCGCAGGTCTTGTCGGTGATGTCCCAGGCCTTGCCGTTGATCTGCCACAGGCTCGGCGGCTTGCCATTGTCGACATTGACCGACACCGAGCCGACCCATTCGAAATTGAAGTTGAGTTTTTCGGCATTGGCCAGGTCCGGCTCGGACACGGGGTTGGGCGGCAGCGCCGGCGGCCATTGGCTCGGCGCGTCAGTGTTAGGCACCGAACGCAAGGTCCCCAGGCGCACCGGGCCATTGCGTAACGACAACTCTTCGCCGGCTGGCGGGGCCTTGATCGCCAGGCAAATGCGCATGCCCGGGCCGAGCCAGTATTCCTTGCCCAACGGGCGCGGTTCGATGGGGTTGCCGTCCAGTGCATAGATCTGCGCTTCAACGCCTGGGATGTTGATGCGATACGTCAGGGTGTTGTCCAGGTTGAGCAAGCGCACCCGGGTGATCTGCCCGGCCGGCAGGTCTATCACCGCTTGCGCCACGCCGTTGATGGTCGCCAGCCGGCCGGCCGTGCCACCACGCGCCGCTTCACGGGGAATGCTGAACGCGACGAACTCGCCCTGCTCGTCCACATGCCAGCTCTTGAGGCTCAGGGTCTGCTCGTATTTGAAGCCAGTGGGCTCACGCTCTTCGATGATCAACGGCCCCACCAACCCACGCCCGAGCTCTTCGCTGCTGTTGACGTGAGGGTGATACCAATAGCTGCCGGCGTCTGGCACGCGGAACTTGTAATCGAAATACTCGCCCGGCAGCACCGGCAGTTGCGAGACATACGGCACGCCGTCCATCTCCAGCGGCAAACGGATCCCGTGCCAATGAATGGTGGTGGCAACCGGCAGGTGATTGATAAAGCGTACCCGCAACCATTCACCCTGGCGCACCCGCAGCTCGGTGCCCGGCGCCGAGGGGCCAAACGCCCAGGCCTGGGTCTTGTGCCCGGCCACCAGCTCGACGTCCAGCGGCGCGGCGATCAATTCATAGTCGTGACCGGCCTCGGCATCGGCGCGCTTGCCCAACCAATACCGCGACGCACCTCCCGCACCCACGCCAACGACAACAAGGCCGGCCAGGCCACCGAGTATTTGGCGACGGGTAAAGGACATGAACGCAACCACCTATTGAATCCGCGACGAACCGTTGGGCCCGCAAAAGGCGAATACGATACACCCGCAGATGAGAAACGGTAAGGAAAGGAAGATGAAAAAAACGTGTGGTGGTTATTCCCAACGTTTTCCCGATAGGAGAATGAATCGAACGGTCAGCGTGCTTTTACACCGCGTGGCGTAAAAAAGCCGAGCGACTATTCGCTCACCCGCTCCAGCCAGGCCTTGTGCGCAGCACTTGTATCGTCGGGCAAGTTGCTCAGGTAAGCCTGTAGCTCTGCTTGCATACCGAACACCTTCCATATCAGTGGCGCCAAGCGCGATGCAGGGTTGCCCGCCTGCTCCAACTCGCGCAGCCACTGCAGGCTGCGCTCCTTGTATTCGACGAGTACGTCCGACTGGTAATCGTGGGCCTTGCCCAACCCGGAGATGTACATCAGCTTGGCGACTTCCACCGTGGGCCAATGAAGAGCCATGTTGAGCGGCCAGTCGAGCATGGCACGCTCACCCCACATCGCGGATTTAGGCATGCGCCCGTTCGCCAGCAGCGTCAACATGAAGGCCTGGCCCAGTTCGGTCAGGTAGACCGGCAGGACCTCGGCGGTGGGATGCAGGTAGAACGAATCCAGGGGCGTCTCGCGACTCAGGCCAATGCGGGCAAGCAAGCGCTGCTCAAGATCAAGTACCAGCGCACCGATATCAGCCTTCACCGCGCTGCCGCTTTCGGTAGTTTGCCTGGTGCGGGTCGCGCAGTCCCAGAGGCTCAGGGAAAGCTGCCATTGGGCTTGATCACCCTCACCCGAACAGCCGATCTCGCCGGTGATGAAGGACTTCATCGCCGGCGGCACGATATCGAAAAGCGCTTGGCCGTCGGCTTCACACCCCGATAGCACCGGGCCGCCGCCTTCCACGATTTGGATATAGCAAGTGCCTACATGGTCGCTCCAGTAGTGCACGGCTTCGGCCAGGTAGAGAGGAATCGCGCGCGAGAAGCGTCCCAGTTCATCCTCCCGTTGCGATTCGGCGCGCTCTGCCCCGTCTGTGCTTTTGGACAGCGCGAAGAAACCGATTTGCGATGCCCCTTCCGGTTTCTGCGCGAAGAACCAATCGGCGTTGCGCAAACCGTAGTGCCAGATCGGCTGGCTCAATGCCAACGTCGCGAACTGCAGGCTTTCAGGATCCACCGGCACGCCTTGGGCGTCCTGCTTGTGCATTTGCTGGAAAGCTTGGGCAAACTGGTCGAGTTGGCTTTTGATCGGCGCAAAACCCAGGGCATACAGGCGGGCGAGCAGCGCCTCGCCTTCGGCCGCTTGGCCAAGTTCCTGATAGGCGCGCAGCAAGTTGATACCGGCCATGGGGTCGTGCTTGTGCTCATCGTAGACGGGCTCGACCAACTCGATGATCAGTGGAATCTGGCCGTTGTTACCCAAGTCGCCCGAGATCATCATCAGCGCGCTGCCGTCGAACGTACCCGCCGTCAGCACCTGCGTGTAAAACACACGTGCCGATTCGACGTCCTTCTGTTCCAGGCAATGACGCGCCAACCACAAGGGCGCACGCCAACTGCCGGGTAACGCAGCCACGGTACGCAGCGCCTCGAGATAACCCGCCTCGCCGGCCTTCTCCCGCTGAATGGCCGCCCACCACAACAGGCCATTCTCTTGATTCGGGTCGGCCTGGATCGCGAGCCAAAGCGTTTCATCGGCAAGCGCCTGCTCGCCTCGATCGCTGAAGACCTTGGCCAGGTTGGTCAGCAAGGTGCCCGTCGCGCCCACTTTCGCCATCCCCGTGCGCAGCGCGTTTTCGGCGGCATCGAGTTGGCCGTTCTCCAGCAGCACAATGCCCTGGATGACATGGCTGCGCTCGGGATTGCTGTCGATCTCGACCAGTTGTGCCGCGGCCGGGATCAAGTCAGCGACAAAACCATCATTCAAACCCGAGATAATCAGGCTGTAGAGCTCGTCGGCAGAATTCCATTTCTCTCGCAGGTTTGGCAGGAAGACGTTGTTGCGCCACTCGTTGCGGGTGATCTGCATCTCGCGACCGTAGCTGTCGTAGACCGTGATCAACTCACTCTCGTCCGGCTGGGGCGGTGGCGCGTCAGTGTGCGCGGAAGAAACCGGTGTCGACGTGCTGGATTTCTTGCCGCTCAGAGCGGACAGGATGCGTTTGAACATAAGGGCAGTGACACCGTTTCTGAGTTTGTCGGCACGGTGTTCTTGGGATGGAAGTTTGCAGTCTTGTTGTGAGCGGCCGACAGCTTTGCGCATTCACGTGCAGAGAGCGACGGACAAACGTGGACAAGCCAAGAGCAACGATGGGGAAGGTGGCATTTAAGCACAATTTAAAACCCGACTTTGCGCAGAGCCTGGGCACAGACGCCTGGGAAACGCCTATCCCCTGTGGCGAGGGGATTTATCCCCGATGGGCTGCACAGCAGCCCCCGGAGCCGTTATCGCCATGTGCCCGCTTCGGTTCAGCCTTGCAAGCCGGTGATCAGATGCACCACACCGTTGTCCAGCGTCATCACGCCTGCCACACCGGCGGCACTCAAGCCCATCCGGTCGATCCGCGCCACATCCCGCAGTTCCACCCGCAGTCGCGTCAACGCCACAGGCTGATGGGACTTGAGGTTTTCCGCACCGCCCAACGCGACGATGATGGCCGGCGCCAGTCCATCTACCGAGGCCGGTCGCTTGGGTTCTTCCGGTACCAGGTCCGGGGTCAGGGCTTTCCAGAATGCCTGTTGCAGTTTATCGAACATGTTCAATGCTCCATGGCCAGGGTGGCCGGGGTGGCCGTGGATGAGTGAATACGCAGGAGGTCACGCACCTGCTCGGCGCTTTCCTGGCCCAAGGCCTGTTGAGCCAGCGTGCGGCACTCGCTCAGGTTCCATTCACGCACGCAGGCCTTGATCGCCGGAATCAGCGGCACACTGACCGATAGCTCATCCACGCCCAACCCCAGCAACACCGGCACCGCCAGGGGTTCCGATGCCAGCGCACCACACACCCCGACCCATTTGCCATGGGCACGGGCGGCCTCGACCGTACGGGCGATCAGGCGCAACACCGAGGGATGCAGGCTGTCGGCCTGGCTGGCCAGGCGGGGGTGGTCACGGTCCATGGCCAGGGCGTATTGGGTCAGGTCGTTGGTGCCGATGGAGAAAAAATCCACTTCTGGGGCGAACAGGTCGGCCATCAGCGCCGCCGCCGGCACTTCGATCATGATGCCCAGCTTCGGCGCCTGCTCGAGTCCCAGGTGGCGGACCTCTTCGTCCAGCATTTGCCGCGCCAGGCGCAGCTCCGCCAGTTGCGTGACCATGGGCAGCATGATGTGCAGCCGCGCCAGCCCCGAACAGGCGAGAATGGCCCGGAACTGTTCACGCAACAACTGGGGGCGCTCCAGGCACAGGCGAATACCGCGCATGCCGAGGAAGGGATTGGCCTCATGAGCCATCGGTACATAGGCCAGCGGCTTGTCCCCGCCCACGTCCAGGGTACGTACCACCAGATTGCGCTCCGGCCCCAGGGCCCGGGCGACGGCGCTGTACAGGGCCGCTTGCTCGTCATGGCCAGGGGGGTGCGCGCGATCCAGGTAAAGCAGCTCGGAGCGCAACAGCCCGACCCCTTCGCCGCCCAGGCTCATGGCCTGCTCCACGTCCCGCAGCGACCCGACATTGGCACTGACCTCGACTCGATGACCATCAAGGGTACGCGCCGCCTGGGCCGATTGTTCGAGGTCACGCTGATGTCGCTGGCGCTGCCGGTCACGAGTGGCGTGGAATTGCTCGACCAGGGCTTGATCCGGGTTCACGTGCAATTCGCCATTGTCGGCGTCCAGCAACACCCGGGTGCCGTTATCCAGGGCCAGCACGGAGTGCGCCACGCCACACAACGAGGGCAGGCCCAGCGCACGGGCGAGGATCGCGACATGGCTGGTGGCGCCGCCACCCACGGTGACAAAACCGGCGATGCGTGAAGTGTCGAGGCTGGCGGTCTGGGACGGCGTCAGTTGCTCGGCCACCAGGATCGCCCGTTCAGGCAGGTTCCAGGCGTTGTCCTGAACCCCCAGGATCAGCTTGAGCACCCGTTGCCCGACATCGGCCAGGTCCGCTGCGCGCTCGGCCAGCAAAGCGCTGCCCAATTGCTGGAACAGCGCAGCACTCGCCTCGGTAGCGGTCCTCCAGGCGAATGCCGCGCTCTTGCCCTCGGTGATCAAGGCTAGGGCCTGCTCCAGCAAGGTGGGGTCTTCCAGCAACTCTTGATGGGCGCGAAAAATCTGCGCCTGAACGCTGCCCGCCGCCTCGTCCTGCAACGCTTTCAAGGCTTGCGTCGCTTGCTCCAGCCCTTGATCCAGGGCGGCCTGCTCAACCTCGATGCCGGCCCCCGCCTCCTCGATCGCCAACACCTGGGAGGCGACCTGGACCACTTCACCAAACGCCGAACCGGGCGACGCGCAGACACCCCGTAGCCGACCGGGTATCGATGGCTCGACCGTGACGGTCGGCGCCGGCGTCAGCGGCGCTTGCACCGTTTCGCCGCACCCCGACAACAGCAACTGTTCCAACGCTTCGATGGCCTGTCCGGCCTGAGGGCCGGCGGCGCTGATCTGCACGCTGTCGCCCTTGGCCGTCTGCAACGCCATGATCGCGACCAGTGATTTGCCGTTGGCGCCGGCTTGCTGCTTATGCAGTTGGATATTGGCATCAAACCCCTTGGCCGCCTGGGCGAACACCGCGGCAGGACGGGCATGCAGGCCACTTTCATTGGGCACGATCAGCGGCTTGGAAAACAGCACCGAGCCCTGCTGCGCCTCGTCGACTGGCCCTTGTTCCGTCGGGCACACACGCAACAACGGAGCACCACTCTCGATACAGCTCGCCCCATCCCCGAGCAGGCTGAAGGGCTCGCCGCTGACCACCAGCATCAGCGTCAACAGACTGCGCGCATGCAGGGCAATGTAGTCGGCATCGAAATCGATCAGCGGCTGGCCGGCCTCGACCCGTTGCCCCATGGTCACCCGCGAGGTGAACCCCTTGCCCGCCAGATTGACCGTATCCAGGCCAATATGCATCAGCACCTGGACGCCGTTGTCAGCGGTGACACTCACCGCATGGGCGCTGTCCTGAAGCGTGCCGATGACACCGGACAGCGGTGCGCAAAGGGTCTGCGAGGTCGGATCGATGCAGATGCCATCCCCCACCACACGGCTGGCGAAGACCGGGTCCGGCACGCTGTCCAAGGGCATCAAGACCCCGGACAGCGGTGCGAGCAATTGCAAAGGTTGCGTTGTGTTCATGAGACTTCACCTGCTGCTGTCTGTTCTTTTTGGCATCGCGGGCACGCAGAGAAGCGACCCGCGCTACACGGGTCATTTCCACCAGTATTCGACCTGCAGGCCCACGTTGGAACCATGTCGCGCACCGCCAAATACACCGGTGTCCGACAGCGCCGAACCGGCTGCCAGTTCATTGGCTGCACGCTTGGCCGCCTCGTTCCAACTGGCGTAGGTGTAGTAGAGGCGGATTTCCGGGCGAGCCCAGAATTCCGGGCCCTTGGGCGACCAGGTGGGCGCAAAGGTGAATTTGCTCAGCTTGCGTGTTCCATCGCTGGCCTGAACCTGGTCATGGCCCAGTTCGGCCACCAGCTTGAATTGATCAGTGATGGCGTACGCCGGGCGCACCCCCAACGACAGCCAGTTCTGGTCGGCGCCATCGGGGCGGATGTCCTTCTGGTACACCGCCTGCACCTGCCCGCCAAAACGCGGCGTGACCTGCCAATCGAAAAACTCCACCAGACGATAACTCTTGTTGCTGTCGTCCAGCCCGGTATCGCCGGTATAACCGAGCCCGGTGCCGGGCCCCTCGCCATATTGCAAGGCCAGTTTATTCTTCCCACCCAGGAAGTCCTGCTGCACATGCTGGGCGGTCAAGGCCCAGCCGCGATGGGCGTCGCGACGGTCCGCCCGGTCAATGAAGCTCAGACCAAACTCCAACTCGCCACCGGGGTTGGCCTTGAAACCGGCGACGTTGAAGTCATGCCGATTGACCGGGTCTTTCTGGTAGAGGTTGTCCTTGCGCGAGAAGGCGTAGCTGTATTTCAACCCGCCGATCAAGACGTCCTCGATCCCGCCACCGGTAGCACTCTGGTTCCAGTAGTAGAAATCCGAAATATGGATGTCGTTACGTTTGTAGTAACGCCGACCGGCCCACAGCGACCCGCCATTCAGGCTGGGCATGTTCGACCATTGGGCATACATCTGCGGCATGCGTGCCGAGCCGTTTTCACCTTGGAAAGTCGGCGTGCGGTCATAGCGGTTGTACAGCGACGCCATGCCGTCCACGCTCAACACCGAGCCATCGTCGAGGGTGAAAAGATCCTGGCGCAGTTCCAGTTCCCCGTACTGCTCGCATTCATTGCCCAACCGATATTTAGTCTGCGCCCCAGGCAACTGGAAGCAGGATTGGGAACGGCCATTGGTCGCACTGCCGACGCCGCTGCGCAGATAGCCGGAAAACTCCAGGGCCTGAACCGGGAACGGCAGCGCCAGGCAGATACAGGACGCGGCAAGGCCACGGTTTATTATTGTTTTCATACGCCTCTCCATTATTTCTTATTGTTTTTTTTGCTCCATGACTTCCCCCTTGGCCGCCATTTGGCTGACGACAAAGGGCCCACGATGCGTCTGGCGCAACGTGTTCGCTGTCAGGCATTGCCTGGGTCAGGGGAAGTTTTTTATTCAGTCGCTCAGGTGCAACACAAACGACTCGTAGGGCCGCAAGCGCAGCCGTCGGTATCGGTGTTCGCCGGCCTCGTAGTTGCCGATCACCCAGCGTTGTTTCGTGCCATGGCTGAGGATCCCTTCGGGCAGTTCCACCTCGCAGTCGCCCCCATAAAAATGGCTGACCACCAACAGGCGCTCGCCCTGCCCTTCGCGCAGGTACGCCCACACGTGTGGATGTTCGGGCAGTAGCAGGCGGTAGACGCCGTCCTGAATCAAGGCTTCGCTGCGGCGCAAGGCGATCAATTGACGGTAGTAATGCAGCACCGAGGTCGGGTCTTGCTGTTGCTGCTCGACGTTGATGAACGCGGCGTTGGCGGGCACGCCGATCCAGGGTTCGGCCCGGCTGAAACCTGCGTTCGGCCCGGCATTCCATTGCATCGGCGTGCGCCCGTTGTCACGGGACTTCTGCATGATCGGCGCCATGGCGTCGGCCTCCGACACCCCGGCGTTGCGCTTGAGGCGATAGATGTTCAGGGTTTCCACATCGCGATACTGCTCGATGCGTTCGAAGCCCGGATTGGTCATCCCCAACTCCTCGCCCTGGTACACGAACGGAGTGCCCTGGAGAAAGTGCAACGCCGTGGCGAGCATCTTCGCCGAAGGCTCGCGGTACTCGCCGTCATCACCGAACCGCGACACCACCCGCGGCTGGTCATGGTTACACCAGAACAGCGCATTCCAACCGTCACCGGCCTGCATGCCGACTTGCCAGTCGGACAGGATGCGTTTGAGTTCGAGAAAATCGAAATCGGCCCGCACCCACTTTTGCAGGTTCGGGTAATCCACCTTCAAGTGATGGAAATTGAACGTCATCGACAGTTCACGGGACGCCGGGCACGAATAACGAACACAGTGTTCGAGGCTGGTGGACGACATCTCGCCGACGTTGATCAGGTCGAACCCCTCGAAGACTTCCCGATGCATTTCCTGCAGGTAGCGATGCACGTTGGGACCGTCGGTGTAGAAACGCCGGCCATCGGTATGGTCGTCAGGGAAGTCGGCCGGCTTGGAGATCAGGTTGATCACATCGAGACGAAAGCCGCCCACTCCCTTGTCCCGCCAGAAACGCATCATCTTGAACACTTCGGCGCGCACCTGGGGGTTGTCCCAGTTCAGGTCGGCCTGGGTGTGGTCGAACAGGTGCAGGTAGTACTGGCCGGTCTGCGCTTCGTACTCCCAGGCCGAGCCGCCGAACTTGGATTCCCAGTTGTTCGGCTGGTCCCGCCAGATATAGAAATCGCGGTACGGGTTGTCGAGGCTGCTGCGGGCGGCCTGGAACCAGGGGTGCTCGATGGAAGTGTGATTGACCACGATGTCGAGCATCAGCTTGATACCGCGCTTGCTCGCTTCGGTAATCAATAATTCGCAATCGGCCATGGTGCCGTAGCTGGGGTCGATGGCGTAGTAGTCGCTGATGTCATAGCCGTTGTCCCGTTGCGGCGAACGCAGGAACGGTGTCAGCCACAGGTAATCCACACCCAGCCAGTGCAAGTAGTCGAGCTTGTCCACCACCCCCAGCAAATCACCGGTGGCCTGGCCGCCATGGCTGTAGAAACTCTTTGGATAAATCTGGTAAATCACTGAGCGTTGCCAGTCTTGCATGGCGAGATTCCTTCATTCTGTTTGGTACTGGCCCTGCGGGCCACATTGCGGGCGGCTCCCACAGGTCAGGCCACCCGATACCCCGGCCGGACGATCTTCATGCTCAACGCGCAGGTCAGGGCAAAGGGCACGCTCATGGCGATGACCATGCCGACCACGAACATCGGTATGTAATCGGGCACGATCGAAATGAAACCCGGCAGGCCCCCGACACCAATCGCCGAGGCCTTGATCTTGTTCAGCGACAGGAAAATGCAGCCCAGGGCCGAGCCGGCCAGGGCGCAATAGAAGGGGAATTTGTAGCGCAGGTTGACGCCGAACATTGCCGGTTCGGTGATGCCGAAATAAGCGGAAATCGCTGACGTGGACGCCATGCTCTTGTCCCGCGCATTGCGGGTCATGTAGAACACCGCCAGCGCCGCGCTGCCCTGGGCCAGGTTGGACATGACGATCATCGGCCAGATGAACGTGCCGCCCTGGGTCGAGATCAGTTGCAGGTCCACCGCCAGGAACATGTGGTGCATGCCGGTCACCACCAGCGGCGCATAGAGCAGGCCGAAAATCGCCCCGCCAATCACCGGCGCCAGGTCGAACAGCGCCACCATGCCTTCGGTAATCAGGATGCCCAGGTGCCGGGTGACCGGACCGATGATGGCAAGGGCCAGTACACCGGTGATCACGATGGTGGTGATGGGGATCACGAGCAACTGGATGGCGTTGGGCACCCTGGCCCGCAACCATCGCTCGATCACGCTCATGACATAGGCCGCCAGCAGGATCGGCAGGATCTGCCCCTGGTAACCGACTTTCTCGATCCGGAACCAGCCGAAGATGTCGAAGTACGGCAGGCTCTGGCCTTCCAGCCCCGCCACGGCCTTGCCGTAGTTCCAGGCGTTGAGCAGGTCCGGGTGGACGAGCATCAGGCCCAGCACGATGCCAAGGATCTCACTGCCGCCGAAACGCTTGGCCGCCGACCAGCCCACCAGGGCCGGGAGAAAGACAAAGGAGGTATTGGCCATGAGGTTGATCAGGCTCCAGACGCCATCCAGGTTCGGATAGGCATCGAGCAACGTCTGCCCGGCGATGAACATGCCCTTGGCGCCCAACAGGTTGTTGACACCCATCAGCAGGCCGGCGATCACCAGGGCAGGCAGGATGGGCATGAACACATCGGACAGTACCCGCACCAGGCGCTGCATGCCGTTGCCCTTCTGCGCGCCCTGGCGCTTGACGTCGGCAATGGTCGCGGCAGCCAGGCCCGTCAGCTCGCGCAGGGCGGCATAGACCTTTTCCACCTCGCCCGGGCCGATGACCACCTGGAACAGGCCACCGGTAAAAAACGAACCCTTGACCAGGTCGATCTGGTTCAGCGTGGCACTGTCCACCCGGGCCGCGTCCTTGAGGGACAGGCGCAGGCGCGTCACGCAATGGGCCGCCTGCTCGATATTGTCGACGCCACCCAAGCTTTGCAGCAGCTCGCTGGCGATTTTGGAGTAATCGTGGCTCATGCTTTTTTCTTCCGCGTCATTCTTGTTATTGAGAGTCGACAGCACGTGGAAGGGAAAGTACTCGTCTGTACGAGTTAAATCAACAACTCGTACAGACGAGTTTTGTTTTTGTTTATGATGAGCCCCCGAAAAACCGGGAAACGTCCTACGCTCCTGTCGTCAAATGATGACAGCCGAATGGACAACTCCCCCACTTGGCCCGTAAGGTTCCGCCCCGGTGAACAGCGCGGTACAGAGCCCTCTCCATGAGTAAATACAACCAGATCTACAACGATCTGCTGACCAGCATTACCACCGAACGCCTGGAGCGAGGCGCTCGCCTGCCCTCCGAAACCGAACTGATGGACAGTTATCAGGCCAGCCGTGGCACGGTGCGCAAGGCCATCGAGCAACTCCAGGAGCGCGGCTTCGCCCAGAAGATCCATGGCAAGGGCACCTTCGTGCTGTCGACCCAGCCCATCGAATTCCAGCTCGGCGGCATCGTCAGCTTCCAGGAGACCTACCCGCGCCTGGGCAACGATGTCAGCACCGAAGTGGTCGAGTTCAGCCAGTTGCCGTTGGAAGGAGCGCTGCTCGAACACATCAAGGCCCCCGCCGGGAGCCCGATCACCCGCATCAAGCGGGTCCGACGAATCGACGGCAAGCGTGTGATCCTGGACATCAACCACTTCGTCAGCGACGTGATCCCCGGCCTGACCCGCGACATCGCCGTGCAGTCGATCTACGCCTTCATCGAACAGACCCTGCACCTGCAGATTGCCTACGCCCAGCGCACCATCGAAGCAGTCCGCTGCGGCAAGGACGATCAGCAACACCTGGACCTCGACGGCCAGAGCCATGTGATCGTGGTCAGCAACCAGACCTTTCTCCAGGACGGCCGGCAGTTCGAGTACACCGAATCGCGGCATACGCTGGACAAGTTTTATTTTTCGGATGTGGCGCGGCGGTGAAGTCAGCCTAGATGACGGCCTTCATAGGCCGTGATCGAAAACTGTTGCGCGCATCCAGCCAAGCCTGGACACGTCCACGTTGTCGGAATCCCGGTTCAGTGACTCTCCAAGGCGGTCACCCAACCAACTCAGCACCAGCGCGGCCACATTGGTCAGGTCGCAGCATGGGTACATGGGTGTACGAGGAGCATTACTTGGAACGCGGCGGCGTTTCGCGAGGCATGCCGGCGACATTCACTGCTGTGAGCGACGGACAAGCGAGGAACAACGATGGGGAATCGGCGCGTAGCAGATGGGCACAGGCCGCTCGGAACCACCTCTACCCCTACGGCGAGGGAGCTTGCTCCCGCTAGGCTGCGCCTGTAGGAGCTGTCGAGTGCAACGAGGCTGCGATCTTTCCCCTGACACTTGAATCTCAAGCGAAAGATCAAAAGATCGCAGGCTTCGCCAGCTCCTACAGAGCCCAGCGGGAGCAAGCTCCCTCGCCACAATTGCGATCACGATTCATCAGTCGAACTTGATCAAGTCCTTGAAGATCAGTTGACCCCAGCTATTGCCGCGCGCCTGCACAAGCAGCCACCTTCCGAAAGCCCGCCCAGCTTGATCAGCGCGAAACCGAGACTTTCCGCAAGCGCAACCGGCTATTTTAGAGCATGCCTGAAGAATGACTGGCTGATTGCGCCGGAACTACGTCGAGACTCGGCGCAGGCGATATCGCATTCAACATCGGCTGGCTATCCCTGCAGCTGGAAAACAAAAGACACACTTCCTGGTGCCGGGTCGGTATTCATACTGCCTGTTACAACAATGGCGTTGTTGTTTTGCAATGCCATCGCAACATTGGATACATCTTTACCCAAGTTAATGGGTATCCAGCCCTCGCCATTGAAAGTGGGGTCCGGCTTCCCGTTTGGCAGAAAGCGACCGACAATTATTTCCATCACGTTCCAGGCCAACAGGCCACAGGTAACGATGCGAGCGTCTGGCTGAATCGCGCAACCTCGCCAGAACGAGCCTTTGTTGTCCACGATGGGTTGAATCACCGGTTGGCCCTCGTTGAACTCCATGTCCTGAGTCCCGTCTCGGTTGAGACTCACTAACATGCCGCGTGAAGCGAATACTGCTTCGCGTACCCCAGTACCTCCACAACCCAGCAGCTTTGAATTCTTTTGCAGGACAAATTTATCGATTTCCCCGGAGCCTTGAGTATCGAAGATAAAACCATCGGCGCCAAAATCGATGTCAAGTTCTCCACTCATGTTGACACGAGCCCAGGCTCTTAGAACTCCGCGTGAGCTACTTCCCAAGTACCCCGCCAAGTAAAGGTGTTGGTCGATGATGAGTGCCTGCGTCAAGACAGTATTGTACTCGGGATGTTCAATGACAGCGGTGCCGTTGTTGCCGAACTCCTTTATGAAATAGCCCTGTTCATCAAACTGCATGATGAGTGTCAGGTTTTTTTGGTTGTGTATTCCCTTCATGGCGACAAAAATATTTCCATTATGAATAACGCATGACAGTCTTGGATTAATGTGGAGGTAGTCAGGGGTTGAGTCTTTCTTCACTATAAATTCGGGCAGCTTAATATCTTGGTAGTCAAAGACAGGCACAAGATGCCCGGAAATGCCGAAACTTTGATCCAGTGTTCCGTCGGGCTGGTAGCGAGCGAGCCCAAGCATGATTGGGCCAGAGGAATAGTTTTGAGTAAGGCCTACGAGAAGGATTTTTCCATCGGGTAATACGGTGATATTAAACCCCATGGAGTAAGCGTCAGGCATAAAATCGTTGGTGACCGATTCTCCATTATTGAAATCCTGATTTCTGGTGCCGTCAGGATTTAGGGCGGTGATGAAATAGCCGCCCCTGGCGCTGCCCACTGCGCCAGCTACGTATATTTTTCCTTCCGGGTCGATGGTGACGACGTTCGAGACATCGCCAGGGATAACCACGAGCTTGCCATCGTTGAATGCGGGATCGAAATCACCGGGTTGTAGTGGCTCGGTTGTTTTATTGGAGTTCATGTCTATCCCCTCCCAGTGCCATGCGGATGTAGAAGCAACCCAACTTCATCCAGGCTTGCTTTAAATAAGCCTGCGACTTTGCTGTTGCATCACGATGGTAGGGGGCCTGAGGCTCTCTGCAACCTGTAAGAAATAACAGTTAACCAAACAAACTTGCACTAAAGACATTATTTTTTAATGCGTTTTCAACTATAGAGATATTGAGCGACACTCAGCATCGTCGCGTTGGTTGAGTGTATTCGTTCTTTTTTATTTTTTGAATAAAGCCATATCTGAGCACGTACAAAGCCGTCAGAATCCCCCCCTAAAAAGCCGAAAGCCCGCTATTACGCGGGCTTCAGGATACTTCTAGCTACAGGGGGTCGGACAATGCCGGACGTCCCATCATTCCCACTCAATCGTCGCCGGCGGCTTGCTCGACACGTCATACGTCACGCGAGAAATGCCTTCGATTTCATTGATGATCCGCCCGGAAACGGTTTCCAGCAGCTCGTACGGCAGGTGTGCCCAGCGCGCGGTCATGAAGTCGATGGTTTCCACGGCACGCAGGGCCACGACCCAGGCGTAACGACGGCCATCGCCGACCACGCCCACCGATTTCACCGGTTGGAACACCACGAACGCCTGGCTGACCTTGTGGTACCAGTCGGCCTTGCGCAGTTCTTCGATGAAGATGTGGTCGGCGCGACGCAGCAGGTCGGCGTATTCCTTCTTCACTTCACCGAGGATCCGCACGCCCAGGCCCGGGCCCGGGAATGGGTGGCGGTAGACCATGTCGTACGGCAGGCCCAGTTCCAGGCCGAGGCGACGCACTTCGTCCTTGAACAGTTCGCGCAGCGGCTCGACCAGCTTGAGGTTCATCTCTTCCGGCAGGCCACCGACGTTGTGGTGGGACTTGATCACGTGGGCCTTGCCGCTCTTGGCGCCGGCCGACTCGATCACGTCGGGGTAGATGGTGCCCTGGGCCAAGTACTTGATGTTGTCCAGCTTGCAGGATTCGGCATCGAACACGTCGATGAAGGTGCGGCCGATGATCTTGCGCTTTTTCTCCGGGTCGGACTCGCCGGCCAGGTTGTTCAGGAACTGCTCTTCGGCGTTGGCGCGGATCACCTTGACGCCCATGTTCTCGGCGAACATGGCCATCACTTGCTCGCCTTCGTGCAGGCGCAGCAGGCCGTTGTCGACGAAGACGCAGGTCAACTGGTCGCCAATGGCCTTGTGCAGCAATGCGGCAACCACCGAGGAGTCAACGCCGCCAGACAGGCCCAGCAGCACGTTGTCGGTGCCAACCTGGGCGCGCACCTGGGCGATGGCGTCTTCAGCGATTTTCGACGGGGTCCACAGGGCTTCGCACTCGCAGATGTCGAGGATGAAGCGCGACAGGATGCGGCCGCCCTGCTTGGTGTGGGTCACTTCAGGGTGGAACTGCACGCCGTAGTAACGGCGATCATCGTTGAACATGCCGGCAATCGGGCAGCTCGGGGTGCTGGCCAGGATGTGGAAGTCTTCCGGCATCCTGGTGACCTTGTCACCGTGGCTCATCCACACGTCCAGGCCGAACAGGCCGTCGGCGTCGACGTGGTCCTCGATGCCGTCCAACAGGCGGCTCTTGCCGACTACATCAACGCGGGCATAACCGAACTCACGCAGGTCCGAACCTTCGACCTTGCCGCCCAGTTGCTCAGCCATGGTCTGCATGCCGTAGCAGATACCGAAGACGGGCACGCCCAGGTCGAACACGGCTTGCGGGCAGCGCGGGCTGTCGGCTTCGTGCACGGACTCGGGGCCGCCGGCGAGGATGACGCCTTTAGGCGCGAATTCGCGAATCGCTTCATCATCCATGTCGAACGGATGCAATTCGCAGTACACGCCGATCTCACGCACGCGGCGGGCGATCAGTTGGGTGTACTGGGAACCGAAGTCGAGGATCAGGATGCGGTGAGCGTGAATGTCGAGGGCCATGGGCGAAACTCTATAAAGCAGTTGCAAGCTTCAAGCTGCAAGCTGCAAGTAATCGGAGGCTGCGCGGTAGCTGTATGAACACAGCCCCGCTTGCAGCTTATAACTTGTGGCTTATAGCTGTCGGCGTCAGCCGACCCGATAGTTCGGCGCTTCCTTGGTGATCTGCACGTCGTGGACATGGGACTCGGCCATGCCAGCGCCGGTGATACGCACGAATTCCGGCTTGGTGCGCATCTCGTCGATGTTGGCGCTGCCGGTGTAGCCCATGGAAGAACGCAGGCCGCCCATCAGTTGATGGATGATGGCGCTCAGGGTGCCTTTGTACGGCACGCGACCTTCGATGCCTTCCGGCACCAGCTTCTCGGCACCCGCGGAGGAGTCCTGGAAGTAACGGTCGGAAGAGCCCTGGGCCTGGGACATGGCGCCCAGCGAACCCATGCCGCGGTAAGCCTTGTAGCTACGGCCCTGGAACAACTCGATCTCGCCCGGTGCTTCTTCGGTACCGGCGAACATCGAACCCATCATCACGCAGGAGGCACCAGCTACGATGGCCTTGGACAGGTCACCGGAGAAGCGGATGCCGCCGTCGGCGATCAACGGCACGCCAGTGCCTTCAAGGGCGGCGGCGACGTTGGCGATGGCGCTGATCTGCGGCACGCCGACACCGGCAACGATACGGGTGGTGCAGATCGAGCCAGGGCCGATACCGACCTTGACCGCGTCGGCGCCAGCTTCGGCCAGGGCCTTGGCGGCAGCGCCGGTGGCGATGTTGCCGCCAATCACCTGCACTTCAGGGAAGTTCTGCTTGACCCAGCGAACGCGGTCGATCACGCCTTTGGAGTGGCCGTGGGCGGTGTCGACCACCACCACGTCAACACCGGCACTGACCAGGGCGGCGACACGGTCACCGGTGTCCTTGCCGGTGCCGACCGCAGCGCCGACGCGCAGACGACCTTGGTCGTCCTTGCTGGCCAGCGGGTAGGCCTTGGCTTTTTCGATGTCGTTGACGGTCATCATGCCCTTGAGGGCGAATTTGTCGTCGACGATCAACACGCGCTCGATGCGGTGCTTGTGCAGCAACTCGCGGACTTCGTCCTTGTTGGTGCCTTCCTTGACCGTGACCAGGCGCTCTTTAGGCGTCATCACTTGGCGGACGGTGGCATCCAGGCGATTCTCGAAACGCACGTCGCGGGAGGTGACGATGCCAACCAGGTCGCCATCGTGCAGCACCGGAACGCCGGAGATATTGTGCATGCGGGTCAGTTCGAACAGATCCCGGACCGTGGCGTCAGCCTCGATGGTGATCGGATCCTTGACCACGCCAGCCTCGAACCGCTTGACCTTGCGCACTTCGGCGGCCTGCTGTTCGATGGTCATGTTCTTGTGGATGATACCGATACCGCCTTCCTGGGCCATGGCAATGGCCAGACGGGCTTCGGTCACGGTGTCCATGGCGGCGGAAACCAGGGGGATATTCAGTTCGATGCCACGGGTGAGACGGGTTTTGAGACTGACTTCGTTAGGCAGTACTTCGGAATAACCGGGCACTAGGAGAATGTCGTCGAAGGTCAGAGCTTCTTGGCTGATACGCAGCATCGCGGGGGCTCCCGAGCGGGAAAATGGAAGCGCGCCATTATACTCATGCACCCCGTCTGGCTCAATGTAAAACTCTGTCTATTATTGCCGGGCTGATTGACGGGCTAAATCACTGCCCGATTGCCAGCACATTCCCCTGAGGGAGCGAGCTTGCTCGCGATGGCGGTGGGTCAGTCAACACAATGTTGAATGTGCCACCTTCGCGAGCAGGCTCGCTCCCACATTGATCACTGCACCTCTTCTACAACTCCACCTTCACCCAACTCACCGGCTGATCGAGCCAATCGGCGAATTCATCGAGAAAGTCCTGCTTGAACCCCGCCTCCAGCCAATTGTTGAAGATGAATCCCAGGTTGGAAAAGCCGCAGGGCTGCAGGAACAGGAAGCCGTTGATGTCGTCTTCATGACCGCATTCAGGGCAAGTGAAGTTGTCGGTGCGCGCCGGCATCCAGTCTTCCAGGCTTTCGAACAGCGCTTCGCCGACTTCCTTGCGACACTCGGCGCAACCGGCTTCTTCGAGAAAGCCCTTGGCCGGTGTATAGATGCAGCGTTTGGTGATGATCTCCAGGCCATTGATCGCTTCACCGAACGGCAAGGCTTCGGGATGCAAGACCACCTCGCGAGCACCGGGGGCGATGGCGTGGGCCATGCGATTGCCGGTGCGCCCGCAGGTGGTCAGTTGTTCTTCGACGATATTCTTGCGCACCAGCCAGCGCACGATCGCCCGGGCCCGAGGTTCGTGGACCGGCAGGGTGGAAATTTTCGGAACGATGATGCTTTGCGAGTTCATGGCGAGGCCTGGCTGTTTCCCTGGCAGGGTCTGATCGAAGGCCGGCAGCTTAATCCCTGGCGGGGCCAGGTCAAGCACTCAGGTAGCGCCCGATCAACGCGAGGCCGCTGGCAAGCACCAGCCAGGTGACCAGCCGCACGAAGGCCTCACGCGACATCTTCATGGTCAAGCGACGCCCTACCCACAACCCCAGCGCCATGGCCGGCAACAAACACAGCGCCAGTACCAACAAGGGTAGCTCGGCATAGACCCCGGCCACGATAAACAGGCTCAGGCGCACCACGGTGCTGCAACTGATCAGGGCACTTTGCGTGGCTCGGGCCGGGTCCTTGGGCAAGCGACTGTTCAGGTAGATGGCATATAAAAAGCCGCCACTGCCAAACAACGCGCCGAACATCCCGCCCACCGTGCCCATCGGAACCGCCCACAGCGACGACAACTGCGTCGGTCGGGTCTTGATCAGCAGGCTGTAGATTGCATAGCAGCTGATGAACAGCCCCATCAACAGCAACAACAGGTCGGACTTGAGGTTGAGCAGGAAAATCACCCCGAGGGTGCAGCCCAGCGCCATGCACGGCAACAACCGCAGCAACTCCGGCCGGGACACGTCTCGACGTGACGGCAGCAAGTTGCCGAAGGCCGCGACAAAATCCAACACGACCAGCAGCGGGACGATTTTCGACAGTGGCATGAACAACAGCAGGATGGGCGCGGCCACCAGCGCCGTGCCGAACCCGGCAATGCCGAAGACGATGTAGGCCAGGGCAATGGCCGAGCCGATCACCAGCCATTGCGTGGGGGCGAAGGCCCATTGGCCCAACCATGGGAGAAGATTCATCCGGCACTTCCTTGATGAGGAGAGCGGCGACTTTAGCCAGATGCGGGGGGTTACTTCCAGCATTTGTGGTGATTGGCCTATCGCCTTCGCGAGCAGGCTCGCTCCCACATTTGATCTTCCGTGCGACATAGATCTCCTGTGGGAGCGAGCTTGCTCGCGATGCAGGCAACCCGGTCTAATTGTCTGCACAGCATCGGCGAATCCCCTTATCATGCCGTCCATGATTAAAGATCCCTTTGCCCGACTGGGCCTGGACCGCGAGGTCCTGACTGTCAGCCAGCTCAACGGCCGTGCGCGGGTGTTGCTCGAAGACGTGTTCAGCAACATCTGGGTCGAGGGCGAAATCTCCAACCTCGCCCGTCCGGCCTCCGGCCATGTGTACTTCACCCTCAAGGACAGCGGTGCCCAGGTGCGTTGCGCGCTGTTCCGGCAGAATGCCGCGCGGGTGCGCCAGGCCTTGAAGGACGGGCTGGCGGTGAAAGTGCGCGGCAAGGTCTCGCTGTTCGAAGGCCGTGGCGACTATCAATTGATCCTCGACACCGTCGAGCCGGCCGGCGATGGCGCCCTGCGCCTGGCCTTCGATGCCCTGAAGGAGAAACTCAGCGCCGAAGGCCTGTTCAGCGCCGAGCGCAAGGTGCCGCTGCCGGCCCATCCACAACGCATCGGCATTATCAGTTCACCCACGGGCGCGGTGATCCGCGACATCATCAGCGTGTTCCGTCGCCGCGCGCCGCAGATTGCCCTGACCCTGATCCCCACCGCCGTGCAAGGCCGCGAAGCCACCGCACAAATCGTCCGCGCCCTGAAGCTGGCCGACGCCCGTGGTTTCGATGCACTGATCCTGGCCCGGGGCGGCGGTTCGCTGGAAGACTTGTGGTGCTTCAACGAAGAAGCCGTGGCCCGGGCGGTGGATGCCTGCGTCACGCCAATCGTCAGCGCCGTGGGCCATGAAACGGATGTGTCCATCAGCGATTTCGTCGCCGACGTACGCGCCCCGACCCCGTCCGCCGCCGCCGAACTGCTGGCACCGGATGCCGGTGACCTGGTGCGCCGGGTCGAAAGCCTGCATCGCCGGCTGGTGATGCGCATGCGTGACCGGCTGATGCGCGATCAACTGCGCCTCGAAGGCCTCACTCGCCGCCTGCGCCACCCCGGCGAACGCCTGCGCCAGCAAGCCCAGCGCCTCGACGACCTGGACATGCGCATGCGCCGGGCGTTCGAACGCAGCCTCAATACCCGTCGTGAACGTTTGATCCGCCTGGAAACCCGCCTGGCCGGGCAACACCCGGGCCGGCAACTGGCATTGCTGCGCCAGCGCCTGGACAGCCTGGCCGAACGCCTGCCCCGGGCCATGCGCGAAGGCCTCAAGACGCGCCGCGTGCAATTGCACAACCAGATGCAGACGCTGCACATTGTCAGCCCCCTGGCGACCCTCGGCCGGGGCTACAGCATTTTGCTCGACGAACGCGGCCAGGCGATCCGCAGTGCCGGGCAAACCCAGACCGGCCAGCGCCTGACCGCCAAGCTTGGCGAAGGCGAACTGCTGGTACGGGTCGAAGACAATCACCTGACGCCGGTCACCCTTTCTTTACTGGATTGATTCATGCCGCGATATCTCGCCCCCTTGCTCTTGCTGTGCCTGACCTTCAACGCCCACGCCGACAGTTACATCACCCGCCTGCTGAACAAACCGGTGCCCGGCGGCGTGGCCGTGGTGGACCTGGGCAGCGCCGCCAAGGCACCGAAAGCCAGTTACCAGGGCAAGCCGGTGCTGGTGGTCAAGGAACAGAACAACTGGCTGGCGATTGTCGGCATCCCGCTGACGGTCCAGCCCGGCACGCAGCAGATCAGCAGTGGCGGCAGCACCCAGCCGTTCGTGGTCGGCTACAAGAAGTACCCCGAGCAACACATCACCCTGAAGAATAAGCGCCAAGTCAACCCGAACCCGGCGGACCTCAAACGCATCGAGGCCGAACTGGCGGTGCAACTGAAGGCCTACCGCAGCTTCAGCCCGAACATCCCCAGCAACCTGCTGCTGGACAAACCGGTCGACGGCCCGCTGTCGAGCAAGTTCGGCGTGCGCCGCTTCTTCAACGGCGAAGAGCGCAACCCCCACGCCGGCCTGGACTTCGCCGTGCCCGCCGGCACGCCGATCAAGACCCCGGCCGCCGGCAAGGTGATCCTCACCGGTAATTACTTCTTCAATGGCAACACCGTGTTCGTCGACCATGGCCAGGGCTTCATCAGCATGTTCTGCCACATGTCGAAGATCGACGTGAAGGTCGGCCAGCAACTGGCCCGGGGCACCGTGGTGGGCAAGGTCGGCGCCACCGGCCGCGCGACGGGGCCGCACATGCACTGGAACATCAGCCTGAACGATGCGCGGGTGGATCCGGCGATTTTCATTGGAGCTTTCCAGCCTTGAATGGATAGAGACGCTACTGGCCTCTTCGCGAGCAGGCTCGCTCCCACATAGGGATCTCTTGTGAACACAACATTTGCAAACAACAGAGATCCCCTGTGGGAGCGAGCCTGCTCGCGATGACGGCAGCCGCATCACCACCCTCCCGCGAATTGCCAAGCCCTAAATATCGACGCAATCCTTAGGACACAAACTCTCTTTATGCGCGATTAAATCTCGCAAACCCGCCTAAAAGCAGAACTTATCTCAATTTTTTCCGACTGCTTGCGATCCTCTCCTCACGCGGTTAGGGTTGAAGACATGAAAACCTCTCACACCCTCATTCAGCTTCGCCAGCACCGCAGCCTGTGCCTCGTCAGCGCACGACTGCCGGGCTGAATCGCGGCACCTCGTCCCGGCTGTGAAGCCACCCCCATCGAACCACCGGCAGGCCGCCTTTTTCCGGCCACGACAATAAGGATTTCCCCATGAGCATGCTCAAAGACCCGTCTTCCAAATACCGTGCCTTCCCGACCATCAACCTGCCGGACCGCACCTGGCCGTCGAAGACCATCACCGCCGCGCCGATCTGGTGCAGCTCCGACCTGCGTGACGGCAACCAGTCGCTGATCGAGCCGATGGACGCGGTCAAGAAACTGCGCTTCTGGAAAACCCTCGTCGCGGTGGGCGTGAAGGAAATCGAAGCATCGTTCCCAGCCGCTTCGCAGACCGATTTCGACTTCGTGCGTACCCTCATCGAAGAAGGCCACATCCCGGACGACACCACCATCCAGGTGCTGACCCAGGCCCGTGAAGACCTGATCGCCCGTACGTTCGAATCCCTGCGCGGTGCGAAAAAGGCCATCGTCCACCTGTACAACGCCACCTGCCCGTCGTTCCGCCGCATCGTGTTCAACCAGGACAAGGAAGGCGTGAAGGAAATCGCGGTGAACGCGGCCAAGCTGTTCGTCAAATACGCCGCGCAGCAGCCGGAAACCCAGTGGCAGTTCGAGTATTCGCCAGAGACTTTCAGCGCCACTGAGCTGGAATTCGCCAAGGAAGTCTGCGACGCGGTGATCGAAGTCTGGAACCCGACGCCAGAGCGCAAGGTGATCCTCAACCTGCCCGCGACCGTGGAAGTCGCCACGCCGAACATCTACGCCGACCAGATCGAGTGGTTCCACCGCAACATCACCCGTCGTGACAGCGTGCTCATCAGCCTGCACACCCACAACGACCGTGGCACCGGCGTAGCCGCTACCGAGCTGGGCCTGATGGCCGGCGCCGACCGTGTCGAAGGCTGCCTGTTCGGCAACGGCGAACGCACCGGTAACGTCGACCTGGTGACCGTGGCGCTGAACCTGTACACCCAGGGCATCAACCCCGGGCTGGACTTCTCCGACATCGACGGCGTGCGCAAAGTGGTCGAGGAATGCAACCAGATCCCGGTGCACCCGCGTCATCCGTACGTTGGCGACCTGGTCCACACCGCGTTCTCCGGCTCGCACCAGGACGCCATCCGCAAGGGCTTCGCCCAGCAGAAATCGGACGGTCTGTGGGAAGTGCCATACCTGCCGATCGACCCGGCCGACATCGGCCGCAGCTACGAGGCGGTGATTCGCGTCAACAGCCAGTCGGGCAAGGGCGGCATCGCCTACCTGCTGGAACAGGAATACGGCATCAGCCTGCCGCGTCGCATGCAGATCGAGTTCAGCCAGGTGGTACAGCGCGAAACCGATCGCCTGGGCCTGGAAATGACTGCCCAGCAGATCCACGCCCTGCTGCAGCGTGAATACCTGCAAGCCAACACCCCGTACGCGCTGGTCAGCCATCGCCTGCAGGAAGAAAACGGCAACAGCGCCGTGGAAGTGGAAGTGGCGAGCAAGGGCCAGGGCGAGACCAACCTGCACTGGCGCGGCAAGGGCAACGGCGCGCTGGAAGCGCTGGTGGCCGGCCTGCCAATTCCAGTAGAGATCATGGACTACAACGAACACGCCATCGGCGCCGGCACCAATGCCAAGGCGGCGGCGTACATCGAACTGCGGGTCAACGGCGAGCGTGCGGTGCACGGCGTGGGCATCGATGAAAACATCACCACTGCCAGCTTCAAGGCGCTGTTCAGTGCACTGAACCGTTCGCTGAGCCAGCCGGAAGCCAAAGCGGCCTGATCGTTCGGCTGAAATGTAAAAAGGCCCCGGGGTGAGAACCCTGGGGCCTTTTTGTTTGGCTGATGGTTTTGTGTGGCCTGGTGGGCCTCATCGCGAGCAAGCTCGCTCCCACATTTGGATAGCGACCTGTCAGGCAAGCAAAATATCAGGCATGGGTATCGATCGAAACGGTCATAGCTTGCAACAGCGACCCGCGCAGGCTCATCAAAGTCGCCTGGGTGCCCATGATCTGGGCCTGGAGGGCCATGGCCTGCTGGGCCTTTTGCTCTTCATTGGCCTTACTGTTCTCGACCCGGGCCAATTGGGCTTGCTGTTGGGCCAACAGCTTCTCGGTCTGCTCGATCTGCTTCTTCAGCTGTTCGATGACCTGTTGGTTAGGGGCGCCGGCACTGCCGCTGCCGCTGGCACTTTGCGCGCCGCCGGTGGCAGGTGCTTTATCGTCGCTGTCACCAATCGATACTACCGCAGGACTGGTTGCTGTCTCTTCGGCAGCCCCCTTGGTCGAGATTTTAGGGGACGATTGCAGATAAGGGTTGAGGGTGGAAGCGCTGATACTGGTCATAGGGAATCCTCCTTGGCTGACCGGTTATCGGCACCCCCGGATTTTTCTAAAGGGTTGAAACGTTTCAGTTAGATGAATTCGAACGAGTCGGCATCCAGGTTCGCCGGAAACCGCGTGCGATACGCCGCCAGGTCCGCTGCGTTCAAGCACACCTTGAACACACCATCCGCCTCGCCGGCGCTGAGCAAGCTCTCGCCCTGGAAATCCAGCACCTGGCTGTCACCGGTGTAGGCAAAGCCCTTGCCGTCGGTACCAACACGGTTTACCGCCGCCACGTAGCACAGGTTCTCGATCGCCCGGGCCGGCAACAGCCGATTCCAGTGCAGACGCCGCGCCCCGGGCCAGTTGGCGGTGTACAGCAGCAGGTCAGTGTCCTCGGAATCGCGGCTCCAGACCGGGAAGCGCAGGTCGTAGCAAATCAGCGGACGAATCCGCCAGCCCTTGAGTTCGAACAGCACCTGTCGCTCACCCGGGGTGTAGTGGTTGTGCTCCCCCGCCATGCGAAACAGATGGCGCTTGTCGTAATGCAGCACTTCTCCATCCGGCCGCGCCCAGAGCAGGCGATTGCGATGGCTACCGTCAGCGGCCTGGATGATCACACTGCCGGTAATCACTGCGTCCAGCTTCGCAGCGTGGGCCTTGAGCCATTGGCGCGTCGGGCCGTTCTCCGGCTCCGCCAGGGCCTCGGATTCCATGGAGAATCCCGTGGTGAACATCTCCGGCAGGATGATCAGGTCAGCCCCGCGCGCCTGCTCAAGCAGCGCTTCGAAATGTTCCAGGTTGGCCGGGCGGTCGTGCCAGGCCAGGGTGGTCTGGACCAGGGCAATGTCGAGGTCCGGCAATGTACTCAAATCACGCATAGCTTTTGCGCCGCTTCGCGCAGCGTCTCCTCGCGTTTGGCAAAGCATAGGCGCACCAGGCGCTGGCCTTGTGGTTGGTGCTGGTAGAACACCGAGATCGGAATCGTCGCCACGCCATGCTCGCGGGTCATCCACACCGCCATGTCGACGTCATTCAGGTCGGGGCGAATCTGCGAATAGTCCACCAACTGGAAATAAGTACCGGTCACGCGCTTGAAGTTGAACCGCGACGGGGCCAGCAGATCGCAGAACAGGTCGCGCTTGGCCTGGTAGAAGTCCGGCAGTTCATCGACGTGTTCCGGATGTTCGGCCATATAGTCGGCCAAGGCGTACTGCAACGGCGTCACGCCGCAGAAGCTGACGTACTGGTGCACCTTGCGCAGCTCCGCTGTCAGGGCCGCTGGCGCCACCACGTAGCCGGTTTTCCAGCCGGTGACGTGGTAGGTCTTGCCGAACGAACTGACCACGAAGGCGCGGCGGTACAGCTCATCATGGGCCAGGACACTGGCGTGGGCGACGCCGTCGAACACCAGGTGTTCGTAGACCTCGTCGCTGACCAGGTAGATGTCACGGTCGCGAATCAGCGTCGCCAATTGATCCAGTTCGGCGCGGCTGATCAGGGCGCCGCTGGGGTTGTGCGGCGAGTTGAGGATGATCATGCGCGTACGCGGGCTCAGGGCTTCGCCGAGCTTCTCGAAGTCGATGGCGAAATCATCCAGGCCCAATGGCACATGCACGCAATGCCCGCCGGCCAATTGCACGGCAGGCTCGTAACTGTCGTAGCTGGGGTCGAAGACGATCACTTCGTCGCCGCTGTGGACCACCGCCGCGATGGCACAGAAAATCGCCTGGGTCGCGCCAGGGGTCACGGTGACTTCCTGATCGGCATCGACACTGGCGCCATAGCTGCGGGCGATCTTCGCCGCGATTTGCTGGCGCAGCGCCGGCAGACCGGTCATCGGTGAGTACTGGTTATGGCCTTGGGCAATGTGCCGGCCGACCGCATCGCGCAGAGCTTGCGGGCCATCGAAATCGGGAAATCCCTGGGACAGGTTCAGTGCGCCCGTCTGCGCGGCGAGCTGGGACATCTGGGTGAAAATCGTGATGCCGACATTCGGCAACTTGCTGGTGATCATGAAGGGTCCCTGCTCTGCACCCGGCTCTGGTACGGCGCGGGAGAGCTCGAGGATAGCCCAAAAAAAAGCTGCAAGCAGCAAGCTCCAAGCTACAAGCCGGTGCGCCGGAACTTGTAGCTTGCAGCTCGCAACTTGCAGCTGCTTTTACTTCTTGTCGCGGCGCTTCTTGTCGGCCTTCTTGTGGTGCGACATCAAGCGGCGCTTCTTGTTGACCTGGCGGTCGGTGAGCGTGTTCTTGTTGCCTTCGTACGGGTTCTCGCCGCCCTTGAACTCGATGCGGATCGGCGTGCCGACCAGCTTCAGGACGCGACGGTAGGTGTTTTCCAGGTAACGAACGTACGACTTGGGCACCTTCTCGATCTGGTTACCGTGGATCACGATAATCGGCGGGTTGGCACCGCCCAAGTGGGCATAGCGCAGCTTGATCCGACGGTTGTTGACCATCGGTGGCGCGTGCTCGCCTACCGCATCTTCGAGGATCTGGGTGAGGCGGTTGGTCGGCCAGCGGGTCACCGCCGACTTGAACGAGTTCTGCACCGAAGCGTAGAGGTTGCCCACGCCCGTGCCGTGCAAGGCCGAGATGAAGTGAATGTCGGCGAAGTCGACGAAGAACAGGCGACGCTGCAATTCGATCTTCACGAAATCCCGTTCGCTCGGCGTCATGCCGTCCCACTTGTTGATCGCGATGACCAGCGCACGACCGGCTTCCAGGGCGAAGCCCAGCAGGTTCAGGTCGTGATCGACCACGCCTTCGCGGGCGTCCATCACGAAGATCACCACGTTGGCGTCTTTGATCGCCTGCAGGGTCTTGACCACGGAGAACTTTTCAACTTCTTCGTGGATCTTGCCGCGCTTGCGCACACCGGCGGTGTCGATCAGCGTGTACTTCTCTTCGTTACGCTCGAAGGGAATGTAGATGCTGTCGCGGGTGGTGCCGGGTTGGTCGTAGACGATGACCCGGTCTTCGCCGAGCATGCGGTTGACCAGCGTCGACTTGCCCACGTTCGGGCGGCCGATGATGGCGATCTTGATCCCGTCTTTCTCGCTCGGGCCCGGAATGCGCTTGGCTTCCTCGCCTTCGGCAACGATCTCTTCCTCGCCCTCTTCCGGCTCTTCCACGTCGTCTTTCGGGAAACTCTCCAGAGCGATTTCCAGCATCTGGGTGATGCCACGACCGTGGGCGCCGGCGATCGGGATCGCCTGGCCCATGCCCAACGGTGCGAATTCGGCGCGGGCCATGTCCGGGTCGATGTTGTCGACCTTGTTGGCGACCACGTAGGAACGCTTGTTACGCTTGCGCAAATGCTCGGCGATCATCTGGTCGGCGGCGGTAAAACCGGCCTTGGCGTCTACCAGGAACAGCACCACATCGGCTTCTTCAATGGCGAGCAACGACTGCTCGGCCATTTTTTCGTCCATGCCGTGTTCATCACCGGAGATGCCGCCGGTGTCGACCAGAATATAGGTACGCCCTTGCCACTTGGCCTCACCGTATTGGCGATCACGGGTCAGACCGGACAAGTCGCCGACAATGGCGTCGCGAGTCCTGGTCAGGCGGTTGAACAAGGTGGACTTGCCGACGTTCGGTCGGCCCACCAGGGCGATTACGGGAACCATGCGGCTCTCCACTTCGTTATTTCAGAAAATACAAAAGCCGCTGCGAGGCAGCGGCTGGTGCTCGGGGCAGTCTGTGCAAGCCCTGCAAACCTTGTGAACAAGGCCGCTTGGGGGATTAGCCCCAAGCATAGTCTTACTTGATGGTCAGGGCTTCCAGTTTGCCGCTGTTGCCATACACATAGATCATGTTGCCCACCACCAGCGGACGGGCGCGCAGGCCGTCGCTGTCGATGCGCTCACGGCCGACGAAACGACCGTCCACCTGGCTGAGCAGGTGCAGGTAACCTTCCAGGTCACCCACTGCAACGTAGCTGGAGAACACTTCCGGGGCCGACAGTTGACGACGGGCCAGGGAGTCGTTGCTCCACAATGCAGTGGTGGAACGCTCGTCAACGCCTTCGACGGTGCCCGAGGACAGGCTCACGTAGACGCTGCCAAAACCCTGGGCGACACCGGCGTAGCTGGACGCATCGCGCTGCCACAGCGGACGACCGCTTTCCAGGTCCAATGCTGCAACGCGGCCCTGGTAGCTGGCGACGTACAGCGTGCCGCCGGACAGCAGCAAGCCGCCGTCGATGTCGACCACACGCTCCAGCTCCGAACGACCTTGCGGGATCGCTACGCGCTGTTCCCAGACCGGAACGCCGTTGGAAATATCCAGGGCCACCACTTTACCGGTCGACAAACCAGCCACCGCCAGGCGGTTGGTCACGACTGGCGCACTGGTGCCGCGCAGGGTCAGTACCGCCGGGGTGCTGTCGTACAACCAGCGTTGGTTGCCGGTAGCAGCATCCAGGCCGATCAGACGGTCGTCCTGGGTCTGGACCACCACCACGTCACCGTTGGTGGCCGGCGGTGCGAGCACTTCACTGGTCACGCGGGCGCGCCACTTCTCTTCACCGCTGCTCGCGTCCAGGGCGACGATCTCGCCCTTGAGCGTGCCGATCATGACCAGGCCGTAACCCACGCCAACGGCGCCGGAAACAGGCAGCTCAAGATCTTTCTTCCATTTGACGTCACCGTTGGTGCGGTCCATCGCCATCACCACGCCCGTGACATCACCTGCATAGATGGTGTCGCCGTCAATGGCCGGCACCAGCATGTTGTAGGTTTCGCCCTGGCCATCGCCGATGGAACGGCTCCACTGCTTCTGCAGCACGACTTCTTCTTTGAAGTCGGTCAGTTCGGCCGGAGGCAGTTCTTTCTTGCTGTTGCTGCTGCAACCCGCGGCCAGAATGGCCAGAGCCAGCAATGCTGCATGTTTCCAACGGATCACGTCACGCATCCCCTTTGGCCAGGTCGTCCAGCTTGATTTGCAGGCCACCGACTGCGGCTTCATCCGACAGCGCAGCCTTGGCTTTTTGGTAGGCCGCATGGGCCTCATCAGCACGGCCCAGCTGTACCAGCAGGTCGCCCTTGAGTTCTTCGCGGGTCGCCAGGAACGCCTTGTCGGCATCACCGTCGAGCAGCTTCAAGGCGTCTTCGGCCTTGTTCTGTGCCGCCAGCACCTGCGCCAGGCGCTGACGCGCCACTTCGCCCAGGGTCGGGTTGGCCGGTTTGTCGACGATACCCTTGAGTTCGGTGACCGCGTCGTCCAGCTTGCCGCTGTCCACCGCCACCTTGGCCACGAACAGGCGACCGTATTGGGCGTAGGCAGTGCCGCCGAATTCCTTGTCCAGCTTGCCGGCCAGGTCCGCCACGCGGGCAGCGTCAGGCTTGCCGTCCGGGGTCAGGGTGGTTTCCAGCAATTGCTGGTAGAGCACCGAGGCGCCTTGCGACTGGTTGCTCTGGTATTTCTGGTAGGCCTGCCAGCCGAACACGATGACCAGCGCCAACAGGCCGCCAGTGACCAGCGGCTTGCCGTTGCGCGTCCACCAGTCCTTCAAATCCGCCAGCTGTTCATCTTCGGTACTCGACACCCCAATACTCCTTAATCGCTAAATCGGCTGTTTGACAGCTTCAACCCTGCACGACGCAGGTGGCCAGGTGTGCAGCAAGCGCATCCCAGGCAATGCTTTGTTGTTCGCCCTGGCCACGCAGGGGTTTGAAACCTACCACTTGTTGGGCCAGTTCGTCGTCACCGAGGATCAGTGCATACAGCGCACCGCTCTTGTCGGCCTTCTTGAATTGGCTCTTGAAGCTGCCGGCGCCGGCGTTGATCTGCAGGCGCAGGTTGGGCAACTGGTCGCGGATCCGCTCGCTCAACGACAGGGCTGCCAGCTCGGCGGCCTCGCCAAAGGCGCACAGGTAGACGTCGACCTGACGGGACAGCTCTTCGGGAACCTTGTCCAAGGCTTCAAGCATCAGCACCAGGCGCTCGATGCCCATGGCAAAGCCCACGCCCGGGGTCGGCTTGCCGCCCATCTGCTCAACCAGCCCGTCGTAGCGGCCGCCGGCACACACGGTGCCCTGGGCGCCGAGTTTGTCGGTGACCCACTCGAAGACGGTCTTGCTGTAGTAGTCCAGGCCACGGACCAACTTGGGGTTGATCACGTAAGGGATGCCCACGGCGTCGAGGCGCGCCTTCAGCCCTTCGAAGTGGGCACGGGATTCGTCGTCGAGGTAGTCGGCCATTTTCGGCGCGTCGACCAGGACCGCTTGGGTCTCGGCATTCTTGGTGTCGAGCACACGCAGCGGGTTGGTCTTCAGACGGCGCTGGCTGTCTTCGTCGAGCTTGTCCAGGTGGGCGGAAAGAAACTCCACCAACGCTTCACGGTAGCGGCCACGGGACTCGCTGGTGCCCAGGCTGTTGAGCTCAAGCTTGACCGCATCGCGAAGCCCCAGCTCGCCCCATAGGCGCCAGGTCATGACGATCAGCTCGGCGTCGATGTCCGGACCCTCGAGGTTGAACACCTCCAGGCCAATCTGGTGGAACTGGCGATAACGGCCTTTCTGCGGACGCTCGTGACGGAACATCGGGCCGACGTACCAGAGCTTCTGCACCTGGCCGCCGCCGGTGATGCCGTGCTCGAGCACCGCACGCACGCAGGCCGCCGTGCCTTCGGGGCGCAGGGTCAGGGAGTCGCCGTTGCGGTCGTCGAAGGTGTACATCTCTTTTTCGACGATGTCGGTCACTTCACCGATGGAGCGCTTGAACAGCTCGGTGAACTCGACGATCGGCATGCGGATCTGCCGATAGCCGTAGTTATCCAGCAAACGCGCCACGGTGCCCTCGAAATAGCGCCACAGGGGCGTCTGCTCGGGCAGGATGTCGTTCATGCCACGAATGGCTTGCAGGGACTTGCTCACGTGTATTCCTTAATCTTTCGACTTAACCGCGCGCGATGACCGCTGCGTCGGCTTCGACCTTTTCGGCCGCTTTCTGGCGAATCAGCCGTTCCAGCTCATCCACCAGATTGTCATTCGTCAGTTTCTGCGACGGCTTGCCGTCGATGTAAATCAGGTTCGGTGTACCGCCAGTCAGGCCGATGTGGGCCTCCTTGGCTTCGCCCGGCCCGTTGACCACGCAACCAATCACCGCGACATCCAACGGCACCAGCAGGTCTTCAAGGCGCCCTTCCAGCTCGTTCATGGTCTTGACCACATCGAAGTTCTGCCGCGAGCAGCTCGGGCAGGCGATGAAGTTGATGCCACGGGAACGCAGGTGCAGGGACTTGAGAATGTCGTAGCCGACTTTAACTTCCTCGACCGGGTCAGCCGCCAACGAGATGCGGATGGTATCGCCAATCCCTTCGGCGAGCAGCATACCGAGGCCGACGGCGGATTTCACCGTGCCCGAACGCAACCCACCGGCTTCGGTGATGCCCAGATGCAGCGGCTGGACGATTTCCTTGGCCAGCAGGCGGTAGGCTTCGACGGCCATGAACACGTCGGACGCCTTCACGCTGACCTTGAAGTCCTGGAAATTCAGGCGTTCGAGGTGCTCGACGTGGCGCAGGGCCGACTCCACCAGTGCTGCCGGGGTCGGTTCGCCGTATTTCTTTTGCAGGTCTTTTTCCAGGGAACCGGCGTTCACGCCGATGCGGATCGGAATGCCCCGGTCGCGGGCGGCATCCACCACGGCACGGACACGGTCTTCGCGACCGATGTTGCCCGGGTTGATGCGCAGGCAATCCACACCCAGCTCGGCAACACGCAGGGCGATGCGGTAGTCGAAGTGGATGTCGGCCACCAAGGGCACCTTGACCAGTTGCTTGATCTTGCCGAACGCCTCGGCGGCGTCCATGTCAGGCACCGATACCCGCACGATGTCGACACCGGCAGCTTCCAGGCGGTTGATCTGGGCGACCGTGGCGGCCACGTCATTGGTGTCGCTGTTGGTCATGCTCTGCACAGCGATAGGCGCATCGCCGCCCACGGGCACGTTGCCGACCCAGATTTTTCGGGATTCGCGACGCTTGATTGGAGATTCGCCGTGCATGACTTATTGACCCAACTTCAGGCGAGCGGTCTCGCCACTGGTGAACGGAGCGATGTCGACCGGCTGGCCGTTGTAGCTGACCTGCGCGCCACGGGCATAACCCAGGCGTACGGCAAAGGGTGGCTTGCCGTTGATGGAGGTGCTGTCGCCCTTGCGCTTGAGGCCACTGAACAACACCTTGCCGTTGCCATCGGTGATCTGCGTCCAGCAGTCGGCGACAAACTGAATCTGTACCTGGCCTTCACCTGCCGCTGGAGCCGGGGTCGGGGCCGCCGGAGCTGCCGGAACAACTGGTGCGACTGGAGCTGCGTGGGTCGCAGGCGCAGCCGCGGTTGGCGCTGGCGTGCTCGGTGCGGCAGGTGCGGTAGCAATCGGTGCAGCCGGCGCTGTGGGTGCAGCTGGCGCAGGGACTGGAGCAGCCGGCTCGGCACCCGCTTCGGCATCGGCGGCGTCCTGGCCCTGTGGCAACGCCAGGGCGGTTTCGCCTTCGGCCTGGCCTTCGACGACAGCCTGGTCTTCCGGCTCGTCCAGCGGATGGATCTGGGTAGTGCCGTCGGCGCCCTCGACCTCAACGTGCTCAGTGTTCATGGCGACCGGCTCCTTGTTGCGCAAGGAAGCCTGATCCTGCCACCAGACAAAACCGCCACCAATCACCGCGATCAGCAGCAACAGGCTGACGATTCGCAAAATGGTGTGGGAAACGCGAACCGGCTCCTCGATGCGACCCAGGCTGTGCACATTGCTGCCCTGGGCATCGGACCCGGTGTATTGATCGAATTGCTGGACCAGCACGGTCTGGTCCATGCCGAGCAACTTGGCATAGGCGCGGATATAGCCGCGGGCGAAGGTATGCCCAGGCAGCTTGTCGAACGCGCCCGCTTCCAGATTGCCCAAGGAGGCCACGGTGAGATTGAGCTTGAGGGCCACTTCGGCCAGCGACCAACCATTGCTTTCGCGGGCTTGACGCAGGGTCTCACCAGGATTTACGCGAGTCGCTGCTACAACTTCGGGATGCGCCGCTTTCATCATTGCTCCGACAGGTATTGCTGATATTCCGGCGTACCGGGATAGAGTCTTTTGAGTTGCAGGCCGTAACTTGCAGCCTTGTCGCGATCTTCAAACACATGTGCCAGCCGAACGCCGAGCAATAGACTACGTGCATTTTGCTCGCTCAGCAGGCTAAAACGCTCGTAGTAGTCACGCGCGGGCACATAATGCCTGTCTTCGTAGGACAACTCAGCCATTTCCAGCAGCGCCCGCGGTTGTTGGCGGTTGAGCCGCAGCGCTTTTTCCAGCTGCTGGCGGGCCAGGTCACGCTGGCCGAGCTGCGCGGCCGTCATGCCGAGGTTTTCGAAAACCCGCGAACGCTCAGGGTAAAGGGTGTCGGCGGCAGCCTGCTCGAAGCGCTCGTAGGCTTCCTTGTAACGTTTCTGCTCGAAAAGAAAGCTGCCGTAGTTGTTCAGGATCCGTGCGTCTTGCGGGCGGGCAGACAGCGCCTTGCGAAAATGCTGGTCGGCCAGCTCCGGTTCCATCTCGGCCTGGAACACCAGGGCCAGGGCCGCGTTGGCATCCGGGTCGGAATCGTCCAGTTCCAGGGCTTTCTTGAGCGGCACCTTGGCCCGTTCGGTCATGCCCTGCTGCAGGTAGCCAATGCCCAGTTGCACGTAGGCCACACGCGCCTCGTCGCGCCCTTTGCTAGTCCTCATCGGGTTGTAGTCACCCGACAGGACACAACCGGAACAAAGGCCGGCCAACAGCAAAACGAGCGCGAAGCGCAGGGACATAGAGTTCCTCTCTTAGTGACTGTTCGCAGCGTTTTGCACCGCATCGTCCGCGGCGTTCAACTCACGCACGGCAATGTAGCGTTCGCTGCGACGGGTGCGATCCAGCACCTGTCCTACCAATTGGCCACAGGCGGCGTCGATGTCTTCGCCGCGGGTGGTGCGCACGGTGACGTTGAAGCCAGCGTGGTGCAGCTGATCCTGGAAGCGACGAATCGCGTTGTTGCTCGGACGCTCGTAACCGGAATGCGGGAACGGGTTGAACGGGATCAGGTTGATCTTGCACGGGATGTTCTTGAGCAGCTCGATCATCTCGACCGCGTGTTCGACCTTGTCGTTCACATCCTTGAGCAGTGTGTACTCGATGGTCAGCACGCGCTTTTCGCCCAGGGACGACATGTAGCGCTGGCACGACTCGAGCAGCATCTTAAGCGGATATTTCTTGTTGATCGGCACCAATTGGTTACGCAATGCGTCATTGGGTGCGTGCAGCGACAACGCCAGGGAGACGTCGATGTGCTTGGCCAGCTCATCGATCATCGGCACCACGCCGGAGGTGGACAGGGTCACGCGGCGCTTGGAGATGCCGTAGCCCAGGTCGTCCATCATCAGGTGCATGGCGGAAACGACGTTGTCGAAGTTCAGCAGCGGCTCACCCATGCCCATCATCACCACGTTGGTGATGGCACGGTCGACGGTCGCCGGGACGCTGCCAAAGGATTTGTTGGCAATCCACACCTGGCCGATCACTTCGGCGGCGGTGAGGTTGCTATTGAAGCCTTGCTTGCCGGTGGAGCAGAAACTGCAATCCAGGGCACAGCCTGCCTGGGACGAAACGCACAAGGTGCCGCGTTTGCCCTGGGGAATGTAGACGGTCTCGACGCAGCTGCCGGACGCCACGCGCACCACCCACTTACGGGTGCCGTCGCTGGAAATGTCCTGGCTGACCACTTCGGGGCCGCGAATCTCGGCAACAGCCTTGAGCTTTTCGCGCAGGGCCTTGCCGACATTCGTCATGGCGTCGAAGTCGTCGACGCCAAAGTGGTGAATCCATTTCATCACCTGACCGGCACGGAAACGCTTCTCCCCGATCGAGTCGAAGAATTTCTCCATTTCCGGCTGGGTCAGCCCCAGCAGATTGGTTTTAACAGTCGATGTAGTCATGGATTCACCTTCACTCTCAAGCCAATGCTTAGCGAGCGGTTACTTCAGTAGCAGCGAAAAAGTAAGCGATTTCGCGAGCAGCAGCGGCTTCGGAGTCCGAACCGTGAACGGCGTTGGCGTCGATGGACTCGGCGAAGTCAGCACGGATGGTGCCGGCAGCGGCTTCTTTAGGGTTGGTAGCGCCCATCAGCTCACGGTTGCGAGCGATAGCGTTTTCGCCTTCCAGCACCTGAACGACAACCGGACCGGAAGTCATGAAAGCAACCAGCTCACCGAAGAAACCGCGCTCGCTGTGCTCAGCGTAGAAGCCTTCGGCTTCGGCTTTGGACAGTTGCTTCATTTTCGAAGCTACAACGCGCAGGCCAGCGTCTTCGAAGCGGGTAACGATCTTGCCGATCACGTTTTTAGCAACGGCGTCAGGCTTGATGATGGAGAAAGTACGTTGAACAGCCATGGTGTAACTCCAGAAACGGTAATTTGCGAAAAATTAAACCCGCGAATTATACGCGGGTTCAGGGGTATTGCCTAACCTGCCAGGTCGATCAGTCGATTTCTTCGATCCAGAGCGCCTGGACCGCTTCCAAGACCTTCTCGCCACAACGGCCAGAGGTGCTGTCGAAACCGGGAAGCTCCATGATCCAGTGCTGCAGATCGACGAAATTGACCTTCAGCGGATCCACGTCTGGCTTGGCTTCGGCCAGTTCTTCTGCGATGCGTTGTACATCATTCCAACCATAGCTCATGACAGTGTCACCATCAGTGCGGCGCTTCGGCCGCATGGTTAAGCGAATATTTCGGGATTTCGACGGTCAGGTCTTCGGTGCCGACAATGGCTTGGCAGCCCAGACGCGATTGAGCTTCAAGGCCCCAGGCCTTATCGAGGAAATCTTCCTCCAACTCATCCGCTTCTTCCAGCGAATCGAAGCCCTCGCGAATAATGCAATGGCACGTAGTGCACGCACAGACGCCACCACAAGCACTTTCCATCTCGATATGGTGCTCATGGGCCAGCTCGAGGATGGAAATTCCGGGCTCACACTCCACGACCATACCTTCGGGACAGAACTTCTCGTGGGGCAGAAAAATCACCTGCGGCATCAGTTATTCCTCAATTTCATTCAGGTTGCGCCCCGCCAGGGCGGCTTTCACCGTCGAGTCCAGGCGGCGGGCAGCAAAGGCATCGGTGACGTGCGACAGACGCTTGGTCTGCTGCTCGATGGCATAGCCATCGGTGCCTTTGATCAATTCGGACAATTCCTGCATCTGCAGCTCGATGACCATGCGCTCTTCGGCATCCAACAAACGCTCGCCGTCAGCCTCAAGGGCACCTTGCACGGCTTCGATCAGGCGCTGGGCGTCGACCTGCTGCTCGCGCAGCACACGCGCCACCTTGTCGTCGCTGGCATGCTGGAAGGAATCCTTGAGCATCTTGGCGATTTCGCCGTCGGTCAGGCCATAGGACGGCTTGACCTGGATGCTCGCCTCCACGCCCGAACCCAGTTCGCGGGCGGAGACGTTGAGCAAGCCGTCGGCATCGACCTGGAAGGTCACGCGGATCTTCGCCGCACCCGCCACCATCGGTGGGATGCCACGCAATTCGAAGCGAGCCAGGGAGCGGCAGTCGCTGATCAGCTCACGCTCGCCTTGCAGCACGTGGACCATCATGGCCGACTGGCCGTCTTTATAGGTGGTGAAGTCCTGGGCGCGAGCAACGGGGATGGTGGTGTTACGCGGAATCACCTTCTCCATCAGGCCGCCCATGGTTTCCAGGCCCAGGGACAACGGAATCACGTCGAGCAGCAGCAGTTCGCCGCCATCGCGCTTGTTGCCGGCCAGGGTATCGGCCTGGATCGCGGCGCCGATGGCAACCACCTGGTCCGGGTCGATTTCAGTCAGCGGCTGGCGGCCAAAGGCCTCGGCCACGGCTTCGCGAACGCGAGGCACACGGGTCGAACCACCGACCATGACCACGGCCTTGACGTCTTCGAGCTCTACGCCGGAATCGCGCACGGCACGGCGGCAGGCCTTGAGGCTGCGGGCGACCATGGGTTCGATCAGGGCATCGAAGGCTTCGCGGGTCAGCGCGGCTTTCCAGTCGCCATAAGCAACTTCAACCGTGGCGGCGTCGGTCAAGGCTTCCTTGGCGGCACAGGCGGTTTGCAGCAGATGGCGCTGCGCACCCGGGTCGAGGTCAGCGGACAAACCGGCTTGCTCGATGATCCAGCCAGCGATGGCGTGGTCGAAGTCATCGCCGCCCAGGGCGCTGTCGCCGCCGGTGGCCAGGACTTCGAAGACACCACCGGTCAGGCGCAGGATCGAAATATCGAAAGTACCGCCACCCAAGTCGTAGATGGCGACCAGGCCTTCGGCATGCTGGTCCAGGCCATACGCCACCGCAGCGGCCGTCGGCTCGTTGAGCAGGCGCAGCACGTTCAGGCCGGCGAGCTTGGCGGCATCCTTGGTGGCTTGGCGCTGGGCGTCGTCGAAATAAGCCGGGACGGTAATGACCGCGCCCACCAACTCGCCGCCCAATGCCGCCTCGGCGCGCTGGCGCAGGACCTTGAGGATGTCGGCGGAAACCTCTACCGGGCTTTTCGGGCCCTGTACGGTCTCGATGAACGGCATGTGGGATTCGCCGCCGACAAAGCGGTACGGCAGTTGGTCGCCCAATTGCTTGACGTCGGACAGACCACGACCCATCAAGCGCTTGACCGAGACAATGGTGTTCAACGGGTCGGTGGCGGCGGCCAGCTTGGCCGACTCACCCACTTCAACGCGGTCGGCGTGATAGCGCACGGCGGACGGCAGGATCACCTGCCCCTGCTCATCGGCCAGCGGTTCGGAAAGACCGCTGCGCAAGGCAGCGACCAGGGAATTGGTGGTACCCAAGTCGATCCCGACAGCCAGGCGACGCTGGTGCGGTTGTGGACTTTGGCCGGGTTCGGCGATCTGCAGTAGGGCCATCGTAATCAGGACTTATCTGTAATCAGGCGTGCGACCGGAGCGGCACTGGGTTAATCGTCGAGGCGCTCTTCGAGCTGGCGCACTTCGTAGGTGAGCTTGTCGAGGAACTGCATGCGCCGCATCAGGCGTTCGGCCTGTTCGCGTTGCGCGGCATCGTTCCAGCAAGCTGCGAAGCTTTCGTTCAACGTGTGCTGGGCGTCTTTCAAGCGGCGCTTGAATACCGCGACACCGGCCAGGTCGGCGCTGTCCTGCAGGTCTTCGAGCTCTTCGCGCCATTGCATCTGCTGCAAAAGAAACTCGGGATCGTGGACCGTGACCTCCAGCGGCAACTCATGGCCGCTGATGGCGAGCAGATAACGCGCGCGCTTGGCTGGACTCTTGAGTGTCTGGTACGCCTCGTTGAGGTTCGCAGACTGCTCAAGCGCCCGGCGCTGCTCGGCTTCGGAGGCGTCAGCAAAGCGGTCCGGGTGGACACCACGGGCCAACTCCAGATAACGCGCGGACAACTGGTCGAGATCCAGCTGGAACGCAGGCTGCATCTGGAACAACGCAAAATGACAAGGAGTACCCACAAGCTGCCTCAGATGTTGAAGCTTTCGCCGCAGCCACATTCACCGCGCACGTTGGGGTTGTTGAACTTGAAGCCTTCGTTCAACCCTTCCTTGACGAAATCCAGTTCGGTGCCGTCCAGGTACGTCAGGCTTTTCGGGTCGATGATCACTTTCTGACCATGACTCTCGAATACCTGATCGTCTTCGCCCACTTCGTCGACGAATTCCAGCACGTAGGCAAGGCCAGAGCAGCCCGTGGTGCGAACACCCAGGCGAATACCCTCGCCCTTGCCACGCCCCGCGAGGGAACGCTGCACATGCTTAGCTGCCGCTTCTGTCATCTGGATAGCCATGGAAAACTCCTTACCGTAACGCGGATCAGATCAAGCCTTTCTTCTGCTTGTAATCGCGAACAGCGGCCTTGATGGCGTCTTCGGCGAGTACCGAGCAGTGGATCTTCACTGGCGGCAGGGCCAGTTCTTCGGCCAGCTGGGTGTTCTTGATGGTTTCGGCTTCATCAAGGGTCTTGCCCTTCATCCACTCGGTGGCCAGGGAGCTGGACGCGATGGCGGAACCGCAGCCGTAGGTCTTGAACTTGGCATCTTCGATGATGCCTTGCTCGTTGACCTTGATCTGCAGGCGCATGACGTCGCCGCACGCCGGGGCGCCGACCATGCCGGTGCCGACATCAGGATCCTGCGCGTCCATCTTGCCGACGTTGCGCGGGTTCTCGTAGTGGTCGATGACCTTTTCGCTATATGCCATTTGCTTTAATCCTCATCAGTGAGTCGCTCTGGTGGCGACTTCTTCAGTGCGCCGCCCACTCGATTTTCGAAATGTCGACGCCGTCTTTGTACATGTCCCACAGCGGCGACAGAGCGCGCAGCTTGGTAACGGCCTCGCAGACTTTCTGCGCGGCGTAATCGATTTCTTCTTCGGTGGTGAAACGGCCGAAGGTGAAGCGGATCGAGCTGTGGGCCAGTTCGTCGTTGCGGCCCAGGGCGCGCAGTACGTACGAAGGCTCAAGCGATGCCGAGGTGCAGGCCGAACCGGACGACACGGCCAGATCCTTGAGCGCCATGATCAGCGACTCGCCTTCAACATAGTTGAAGCTCAGGTTCAGGTTGTGCGGTACGCGGGCGGTCATGCTGCCGTTGACGTAAAGCTCTTCGAGGCCCTCGACCTGCTTGAAGAAGCGGTCGCTCAGGGCCTTGATGCGCACGTTCTCGGCAGCCATGTCTTCCTTGGCTACACGGAAGGCTTCGCCCATGCCGACGATCTGGTGGGTCGCCAGGGTGCCGGAACGCATGCCACGCTCGTGACCGCCGCCGTGCATGGTCGCTTCGAGGCGAACGCGCGGCTTGCGGCTGACGTACAGGGCGCCAATGCCTTTAGGGCCGTAGGTCTTGTGGGCCGAGAACGACATCAGGTCGACTTTCAGCTTGGACAGGTCGATGTCGACCTTGCCGGTGGACTGGGCCGCGTCGACGTGGAACAGGATGCCCTTGGAACGGGTCAGCTCGCCGATGGCCGCGATGTCGTTGATGGTGCCGATTTCGTTGTTCACGTGCATGATCGAAACCAGGATGGTGTCGTCACGCAGGGCGGCTTCGACCATGGCTGGAGTGATGATGCCGTCTTCACCAGGCTCGATGTAGGTGACTTCGAAGCCTTCACGCTCCAGTTGGCGCATGGTGTCCAGGACAGCCTTGTGCTCGATCTTGGAGGTGATCAGGTGCTTGCCCTTGGTGTGATAGAAATGCGCGACACCCTTGATTGCCAGGTTGTCGGATTCAGTAGCACCGGAGGTCCAGACGATCTCGCGCGGGTCGGCGTTGACCAGGTCGGCGACCTGGCGACGGGCGTTTTCGACCGATTCTTCGGCCTTCCAGCCGAACACGTGGGAACGGGACGCCGGGTTACCGAAGTTTCCGTCGACCAGCAGGCATTCACTCATTTTTTGCGCAACACGCGGATCAACCGGGGTGGTCGCAGAGTAATCAAGGTAAATCGGCAATTTCATGGACTCTCTCCTAAATCAGGCTGGCTGGCGTTCCGCGTGCTCTGCGGCAGTCATTCGACGGCGGACGCTTCAATCTTGTCCAGGTGCGGCGCCTTGCTATTGCAACGACGCTGGTCCTGACGCTGGGCTACTTCTTGCACCTCACGACGAGTTACAAGGTCAGCCAAGCTGATACCGCTTAGAAATTCGTGAATCTGCAGGCTGAGGTCGCACCACAAATGGTGGGTCAGGCAAGTATCGCCGCCATGGCAGTCGCCAAGGCCCTGGCATTTGGTCGCATCGACCGATTCGTTCACCGCATCGATCACCTGGGCGACCTGGATGCCCTGCATGTCGCGCGACAGCTGGTAGCCGCCGCCTGGGCCGCGAACGCTGGAAACCAGGTTGCTACGGCGCAGCTTGGCGAACAGCTGTTCAAGGTAGGACAGGGAAATGCCCTGGCGCTCGGAGATATCGGCCAGGGACACCGGCCCGTGCTGCGCATGCAATGCCAGATCCAGCATTGCGGTCACGGCGTATCGGCCTTTTGTAGTCAGTCGCATGGACAATTACCACGGAGTTCGGAATGGGGGCGAGTATGCAATTCCCGAGTATTTAAGTCAAGTATAAGACCTAGTGCTTTACTCAGGTTTACCCGCGAAAGAGCGCGCGCATCATAGCAAAGGCTGGCCGGCGGCGACCAGTGATACCGCGTTATCGTTTATCGCGAGCAAGCTTTGCTCCCACAGAATCCCCCCGCTCCCACAGAGGGCTCTTTAAAAACCAGGGGACCTGTAAAACCAGGACTCCTGTGGGAGCAAGACTTGCCCGCGATGCAGGCACCTCGGTTTAGCTGGCCTGGGTTTCATCCTTGTCCTTCACACACGCAAAGTCTTCCTCGCGCAGTTCAGGCAGGTCCTTGGCACAGTAATTACTGCCCAGGTCCTTCAGGGCGCCGCACATCCCCTCCAGACGCCCATCGACGGCCTGCAGGTGATCGAGCAACTGGTTGATGGCGCGGGCGACCGGGTCGGGCATGTCTTCGCCGACACCGTAGGCGTCGAAGCCGATTTTCTCGGCCATGGCCTTGCGGCGGGCGTCCTGCTCGTCATCGGACTTGACGATGATCCGCCCAGGGATGCCCACCACGGTCGCGCCAGGCGGCACGGCCTTGGTGACCACGGCATTGGAGCCGACTTTCGCCCCCGCCCCCACAGTGAACGGCCCGAGCACCTTGGCGCCGGCACCCACTACCACGCCGTCTTCCAGGGTCGGGTGGCGCTTGCCTTTGTTCCAACTGGTGCCGCCGAGGGTCACGCCCTGGTACAGGGTCACGTCGTCGCCGATCTCGGCGGTCTCGCCGATGACGATGCCCATGCCGTGGTCGATGAAGAAGCGGCGACCGACCTTGGCGCCCGGGTGGATCTCGATCCCGGTCAGCCAGCGCCCGAAGTTCGAGACAACCCGCGCCAGCCACTTCCAGCCCATGTTCCACAAGGCGCCGGACAAGCGGTGGATCCAGATCGCGTGCATCCCCGGGTAGCAGGTCAGCACTTCAAAGGCATTGCGCGCCGCCGGGTCACGATGGAAAACACTTTGGATATCTTCACGCAAACGTTCGAACATTTTATTTCTTCCGCTTAATCAGCTCGCCACGGGCCGCCTTCTGGGTTTCCGTGAGGATGCCGCGCAATATATTCATCTCCGCCCGGCTGACCGAGCTTCGTCCGTACAACCGACGCAGACGCGCCATCAAGTGTCGCGGCTTTTCCGGGTCGAGGAATTCGATGTCCACCAGGGTCTGTTCCAGGTGTTCATAGAACCGTTCCAGTTCGTCCATGGTCGCCAGTGTCTCACTGCGCGGCGACGTGACCTCGGTTTTTTCGACTTTGCTGGGCTTGCCTTCGGCTGCCAGCCAAGCCATGCGCACTTCATAGCTCAACACCTGCACCGCCGCACCCAGGTTCAAGGAGCTGAACTCGGGGTCGGAAGGGATATGCACGTGAAAGTGACATCGCTGCAGCTCGTCGTTGGTCAGGCCGGAGTCTTCACGGCCGAACACCAGGGCGATCTCAAAGCCTTGCGCGGCTTCCTCGACCACTTTGGTGCCGCATTCGCGGGGGTCGAGCAGCGGCCAGGGGATACGCCGGTCGCGGGCGCTGGTGCCGAGCACCAGGTTGCACCCCACCAGGGCGTCTTCCAGGGTGGCGACGACCTGCGCGTTGGCGAGGATGTCACCGGCGCCGGAGGCCCGGGCGTCGGCTTCGTGATGGGGAAACAAGCGCGGCTCGACCAGCACCAGGCGCGACAGGCCCATGTTCTTCATGGCCCGCGCAGCTCCGCCGATGTTACCCGGATGGCTGGTATTGACCAGGACGACACGAATGTTCTGCAACAAGGGAGGCGCTCTCGAACACGATAAAGGGAGCAAATCTTACATAAGCACCTACCGTTAAGCTATGAAAGCGAACACCAACCTTCTCCTGAGAAAACTTTCTGATAGAATGCGCGGCTTTCTTTAACAACCTTAGGTGACACATCCATGCAGCCCATGCTGAATATCGCGCTGCGCGCCGCCCGCAGCGCCAGTGAACTGATCTTCCGCTCCATCGAGCGCCTGGATACCATCAAGGTCGATGAAAAAGACGCCAAGGACTACGTGTCCGAGGTTGATCGCGCCGCCGAGCAAAAAATCGTCGACGCCCTGCGCAAGGCTTACCCAAACCACTCCATCCTCGGTGAAGAGACCGGCATGCACGCCGGTACTGGCATCGAAGGCGAAGAGTACCTGTGGATCATCGATCCGCTGGACGGCACCACCAACTTCCTGCGCGGCATTCCTCACTTCGCTGTCAGCATCGCCTGCAAATACCGTGGTCGCCTGGAACACGCCGTTGTGCTGGACCCGGTTCGCCAGGAAGAATTCACCGCCAGCCGTGGCCGTGGCGCCCAACTGAACGGTCGTCGCCTGCGCGTCAGCGGCCGCACCAGCCTGGACGGCGCCCTGCTGGGTACCGGCTTCCCGTTCCGTGATGACCAGATGGACAACCTGGACAACTACCTGGGCATGTTCCGCGCCCTGGTCGGCCAGACCGCCGGCATCCGCCGCGCCGGCGCTGCGAGCCTGGACCTGGCTTATGTGGCCGCTGGCCGTTTCGATGCGTTCTGGGAATCGGGCCTGTCCGAGTGGGACATGGCTGCTGGCGCCCTGCTGATCCAGGAAGCCGGTGGTTTGGTGAGCGACTTCACCGGCGGCCACGACTTCCTTGAAAAAGGCCACATCGTTGCCGGCAACACCAAATGCTTCAAGGCTGTGCTCACCGCCATCCAGCCGCACCTGCCGGCTTCGCTGAAGCGCTAAGCAACCGGCTACAGAAAAAAGCACCCTTCGGGGTGCTTTTTTTATGCCTGCCTCATACGCCGATCGTTCCTCACGCTCCGCGTGGGAATGCCGCCAGGGACGCTCCGCGTTCCGCTTCTGGAAGGTGACGCAGAGCGTCACGGGATGCATGCCCACGCAGACATCCACGCAAGCTTAACCACCGCTATCGCGAGCAAGCTCGCTCCCACAGGGGGTTTGAGGTGGAGTAGTAAATGCGGGCGAAAAAAAGCACCCCGAAGGGTGCTTTTTCATAGCGGCTGGATCACTGAGCCGGTTCGTTCTGGCCCAGGATCAGTTGGCCTTCCTTGCTCACCGGGATCTGGTTGCCCGGGTCGCGGTCCATGCGGACTTTGCCTTCTTTGCCGTCGAGCATGTAGCGAACGTCGTAGCCTACAACCTTGTCGCTGATGTCATTGACCGTGTTGCAGCGAGTCTGGGTGGTAGTGTAGGTGTCGCGTTCCTGCATGCCTTCCTGAATCTTGTTACCGGCATAACCACCACCGGCCGCACCCGCCACGGTGGCGATTTTCTTACCGGTGCCGCCGCCGATCTGGTTGCCCAACAGGCCACCGGCTACGGCGCCCAGGACGGTACCGGCGATCTGGTGCTGGTCCTGGACTGGCTTCTGCCGAGTCACGGTGACGTCCTTGCACACTTCACGCGGGGTCTTGATTTGGGTCTTGACCGGCTCCACGGCCAATACTTGCGCATACTCAGGGCCACTTTTTACCAAGCTGTAGGTGGCGACTGCACCACCGGCCGTTACACCGACAGCACCCAATACCGCACCAACCAGCATCGATTTGTTCACTTGAACCTCCTGACCATCACAAGCGGATTAATCCGCGCTTCTCCCAGCCTTGGAGCACAAAAAAAGGCGCGAGTTCAACTCGCGCCTTTTCAGTGGTGACGGGTGGAAACCGGAGCCTTACGGGCGGTCGTCCACTTCCGTTTCAGTAGCAGCCGGAGGAATCAGGTCCTCGGTGCTCAGGTTCAGCCAGATCAGCACCACGTTGGCGATGTAGATCGACGAGTACGTACCCGCCAGCACGCCGATGAACAGCGCGATGGAGAAACCGAACAGGTTGTCGCCACCAAAGATCAGCAGCGCAGCAATCGCCAGCAAGGTGGAGATCGACGTCGCCATGGTCCGCAGCAGGGTCTGGGTGGTCGAGATGTTGATGTTCTCGATCAAGGACGCCTTGCGCAGCACACGGAAGTTCTCACGCACCCGGTCGAACACCACGATGGTGTCGTTGAGCGAGTAACCGATGATCGCCAACACCGCCGCCAGCACCGTCAGGTCGAAGGTGATCTGGAAGAACGACAGAATGCCCACGGTCACGATCACGTCGTGGATCAGCGAGACAATCGCGCCCACCGCGAACTTCCACTGAAAGCGGAAGGCCAGGTAGATCAGGATGCCGCCCAGTGCCATGAGCATGCCGAGGCCGCCCTGGTCGCGCAGCTCTTCACCCACTTGCGGGCCGACGAACTCGACGCGCTTGACCTGGGCCGGGTTGTCGCCGCCGGCCTTCTGCAAGGCCTCGGCCACCTGGTGGCCCAGTTGCGGGTCTTCACCCGGCATGCGCACCAGCAGGTCGGTGGTCGCACCGAAGCTCTGCACGATGGCATCGCTGTAGCCCGAGGTCGCCAGTTGCTCACGCACCTTGGTGACGTCGGCCGGACGCTCGTAGGTCAGCTCGATGAGCGTACCGCCGGTGAAGTCCAGGCCGTAGTTCAGGCCCTTGGTGCCCCAGCTGAACAACGCCAGCAAGGTCAGGAACAATGTGACGCCGAACGCAACGTTGCGAACGCCCATGAAGTTGATTGTACGTAACATGGCAGCCCCTTAAATCCACAACTTCTTGAAGTCACGACCGCCAAAGATCAGGTTGACCATTGCGCGGGTCACCATGATGGCTGTGAACATCGAGGTAAAGATCCCGAGGGACATGGTCACTGCGAAGCCCTTGACCGGGCCGGTGCCCATGGCGAAGAGAATCCCGCCCACCAGCAACGTGGTCAGGTTGGCGTCGAGGATCGCGGTGAATGCCCGGCCGAAGCCTTCGTTGATTGCCCGCTGGACAGACATGCCCGCGGCGATCTCTTCACGTATCCGCGAGAAGATCAGCACGTTGGCGTCCACCGCCATACCCATGGTCAATACGATACCGGCGATACCCGGCAGGGTCAGCGTGGCCCCCAGCAGCGACATCAGGGCCAGCAGCAGCACCATGTTCACCGCCAGCGCGACGGTGGCGATGATGCCGAAGAAGCGGTAGATGGCGATGATGAACAGCGACACGAACAGCATGCCCCACAGCGAAGCATCGATACCCTTGGTGATGTTGTCGGCACCCAGGCTCGGGCCAATGGTGCGCTCTTCCGCGAAGTACATTGGCGCGGCCAGACCACCGGCACGCAGCAGCAGGGCCAGTTCCGAGGATTCACCCTGGCCATTGAGGCCGGTGATGCGGAACTGGCTGCCCAGTGGCGACTGGATGGTCGCCAGGCTGATGATCTTCTTCTCTTCCTTGAAGGTCTGAACCGGTACGTCTTTCTCGACGCCGTTGACCACTTGCTTGGTGTAGGTGGTGGTCGGCTTCTGCTCGATGAAAATCACCGCCATGCTGCGACCGACGTTGCTGCGCGTAGCGCGGCTCATCAGTTCGCCACCGTGACCGTCCAGGCGAATGTTCACCTGTGGACGACCCTGCTCGTCGAAGCCCGCCTGGGCGTCGGTCACCTGGTCACCGGTGATGATCAAGCCACGCTCGATCTGCGCCGCCGGACGACCGCCCTCGCGGAACTCGAAGCTCTCGGAAGTGGCCTTGGAAGCACCCGCCTCAGCGGCCAGGCGGAACTCCAGGTTGGCGGTCTTGCCGAGGATACGCTTGGCTTCGGCAGTGTCCTGCACGCCTGGCAGCTCAACCACGATGCGGTTGGCGCCCTGGCGCTGCACGATCGGCTCGGCCACACCCAGCTCGTTGACGCGGTTACGCACCGTGGTCAAGTTCTGCTTGATGGAGTATTCGCGGATTTCCGCCAGCTTGGCCGGGGTCATCGCCAGACGCAGCACCGCCTGACCATTGAGGTCGGCCGGTACAATGTCGAAATCGTTGAAGTTCTTGCGGATCAGCGCACGGGCCTGCTCGCGGGTATCTTCATCGCTGAAGCCCAGCTGAATGGCACCGTCGAGTTGCGGCAGGCTGCGATAACGCACGCGCTCTTTGCGCAGCAAGCTCTTGACGTCGCCTTCGTAGACTTTCATCCGCGCGTCGAGGGCTTTTTCCATGTCCACTTCCAACAGGAAGTGCACACCGCCGGACAAGTCCAGGCCCAGCTTCATCGGATGCGCGCCGAGTTTGCGCAGCCATTGCGGAGTGGTCTGGGCCAGGTTCAGGGCCACAACGTAATCGTCGCCCAACGCCTTGCGCACCACGTCCTTGGCTGGCAGCTGGTCTTCAGCCTTGACCAGGCGCAACAGGCCGCCCTTGCCGTTTTCGGCGATGGACGCAGCCTTGACGTCGATATTGGACGCTTTGAGCGCAGCGCTCGCACGGTCCAGATCGGCCTGGGTGACCTGCAGCGCAGTGCTTGCGCCACTGACCTGAATGGCCGGGTCATCCGGGTATAGATTGGGAGCGGAATAAATCAGACCGACCGCCAGCACCGCCAGGATCAGTACATATTTCCACAGAGGGTATTTGTTCAGCATCACGCCGCCCGCTTATGACGCGGGGCGCCTTGCGCGCCCCGTCGATTGAATAGAAGTTGTTACTTAGATCGCTTTCAGCGTGCCTTTTGGCAGCGTGGCCGCGATAGCGCCCTTCTGAAACTTCATTTCAACAGTGTCGGACACTTCCAGTACCACGAAGTCATCAGCCACTTTAGTGATCTTGCCAGCGATACCGCCGGTGGTGACCACTTCATCACCTTTCTGCAGGCTGCTGAGCAGGTTCTTCTGCTCTTTGGCGCGCTTGGCCTGTGGACGCCAGATCATCAGGTAGAAGATGACCAGGAAGCCGACCAGGAAAATCCACTCGAAACCACCGCCCATAGGGCCGGCAGCAGGTGCAGCCGCGTCAGCCATGGCATTAGAGATAAAAAAGCTCATTTAGCACTCCAGTTGCAAGTATTGAATCTAGGGATCGGAAAACTCAGTCCAAAGGCGGTACAGGCAACCCGCGCTTGGCATAGAAGGCCTCGACAAAGGCGGCCAATGTACCCTGTTGGATAGCCTCGCGCAAACCAGCCATAAGCACCTGATAATGGCGCAAATTGTGGATGGTATTGAGCATACTGCCGAGCATTTCGCCGCACTTGTCCAAATGATGCAGATAAGCGCGAGAGAAGTTCTGGCAGGTGTAGCAATCGCACGTCGGATCCAGCGGCGAATTATCATGGCGATGAAACGCGTTACGGATCTTCAGCACACCAGTGTCGATGAACAGATGCCCATTGCGGGCATTACGGGTTGGCATCACGCAATCGAACATGTCCACACCGCGGCGCACACCCTCAACCAGATCTTCCGGTTTGCCAACGCCCATAAGGTAACGAGGTTTGTCAGCGGGCATTTCGCCCGGCAGGTAATCGAGCACCTTGATCATCTCGTGCTTGGGCTCGCCCACCGACAGGCCGCCAATCGCCAGGCCGTCGAAGCCGATCTTGTCCAGGCCTTCGAGCGAGCGCATGCGCAGGTCGCGGTGCATGCCGCCCTGGACGATGCCGAACAGCGCGGCGGTGTTGTCGCCATGGGCGTTCTTCGAGCGCTGGGCCCAGCGCAACGACAGCTCCATGGACACCCGCGCCACGTCTTCATCGGCCGGGTACGGCGTGCATTCGTCGAAGATCATCACGATGTCCGAGCCCAGGTCGCGTTGCACCTGCATCGACTCTTCCGGCCCCATGAATACCTTGGCGCCATCGACCGGAGAAGCGAAGGTCACGCCCTCCTCCTTGATCTTGCGCATCGCACCGAGGCTGAACACCTGGAAGCCGCCGGAGTCGGTCAGGATCGGGCCTTTCCACTGCATGAAATCGTGCAGGTCGCCGTGGGCCTTGATCACTTCCATGCCCGGGCGCAGCCACAGGTGGAAGGTATTACCGAGGATGATTTCCGCGCCAATCGCCTCGATGTCACGCGGCAGCATGCCCTTGACCGTGCCGTAGGTGCCCACCGGCATGAACGCGGGGGTTTCCACGGTACCGCGGGGGAAGGTCAGACGACCGCGACGAGCCTTGCCATCGGTGGCGAGCAACTCGAAGGACATGCGACAGGTGCGACTCATACTGTTTCCTCGGGTCCGCGTGGCGCGGGGTTACGGGTGATGAACATCGCATCACCGTAGCTGAAAAAGCGGTATCCATGCTCGACGGCGGCCTTGTAGGCGGCCATGGCTTCGGGATAACCGGCGAACGCCGAAACCAGCATCAACAGCGTGGATTCAGGCAAATGAAAGTTGGTGACCAGGGCATCGACCACATGAAACGGCCGGCCCGGGTAGATAAAGATATCGGTGTCGCCACTGAACGGCTTGAGCACGCCATCGCGGGCTGCGCTTTCCAGGGAGCGCACGCTGGTGGTCCCCACCGCCACCACCCGACCACCGCGCGCGCGACAGGCCGCCACGGCATCGACCACTTCCTGGCTCACTTCCAGCCATTCGTTGTGCATGTGGTGGTCTTCGATACGCTCCACGCGCACCGGCTGGAACGTCCCGGCACCGACGTGCAGCGTCACGAACGCCGTCTCCACGCCCTTGGCGGCAATGGCCTCCAGCAACGGCTGATCAAAATGCAGCCCCGCCGTCGGCGCAGCCACCGCCCCCAGGCGCTCGGCGTACACGGTCTGATAACGCTCGCGGTCCGAACCTTCGTCCGGGCGGTCTATATAAGGAGGCAACGGCATGTGCCCGACACGGTCGAGCAGCGGCAGCACCTCTTCGGCAAATTCCAGCTCGAACAACGCATCATGCCGCGCCACCATCCGCGCCTCACCGCCGCCGTCGATCAGAATCGACGAACCGGGCTTGGGCGACTTGCTCGACCGCACATGGGCCAGCACACGATGACTGTCCAGCACCCGCTCCACCAGAATCTCCAGCTTGCCGCCGGAGGCCTTCTGGCCAAACAAACGCGCCGGAATCACCCGGGTATTGTTGAACACCATCAAATCGCCCGGGCGCAAATGCTCAAGCAAATCAGTGAATTGACGGTGAGCCATGGCACCGCTGACCCCGTCCAGGGTCAACAGTCGACTGGCGCGACGCTCGGCCAGAGGGTGGCGAGCGATCAGCGAATCCGGGAGTTCGAAGGTAAAGTCAGCAACACGCATGATGGGGTTCGTCTAGCAGGGCCGGAAAGTCTAGCGGAAATATCAAAAATTCACCATGAAACGTGATTGACCAACGGTAGGCACCTCTCTATACTTCGCCGCCATTGAGCCCTGATGGCGGAATTGGTAGACGCGGCGGATTCAAAATCCGTTTTCGAAAGGAGTGGGAGTTCGAGTCTCCCTCGGGGCACCATCTTAAAGAAAGACCTTGAAATTCAAGGTCTTTTTTTTCGTCTGTAGGAAAGTGGTTTTCTGCGGCTAATGCAGGGCTCAGCCAATTCCCCACCCGCGTTTGTGGTGAGAGGATTTATCCCCGCTCCCCTGTGTGGTGAAGGGATTTATTCCCCCTTTGTGGCGAGGGGATTTATCCCCGCTGGGCCGCGAAGCGGACCCCATAGCCAACCCCATGGAGAGGAAGAACCTGTGGTAGCGGAAGATCCTGTGGCAGGAGAAGAACCTGTGGCGAGGGAGCTTGCTCCCGCTTGAGCGCGAAGCGCTCACAAAAAAGTCACCACCCTCACCAATACCCCGAGCTGCCAAATCCAAGACATAACCCACCCTCCCCACCCAGTCACTAAGGATTTCCCCCCATGGAATTGCTGCTGGAAACGGTCGCTCTTTACTCCCTCAAGCTGGCTTATGAGACAGAGGGTCACAGCCCGATTCTGCGGGATGATCCATTGATGGGCAGTTGCGACCGTGAGGTTTTTGAGTTGTTGATACGGCGGGGCGATGTGGCTGGGATTCAGGGTGAGATTGGTCGATGCCTGGATTTAGCGTTGGGAGCGATTGGCGGGATGGATACGGTGCTGGGCCGAGAGCTGCATCGTTTAGCTGCGGATTTCAGCGCTGTGCAGAAGATGGACGACCTTCACGCTCCGCTCATCGCGCTTAACGGTTATGTGAAAGATATTCTATAAACCGCAGCGCTCGTTCCGTTGAGTTCCTGATCGCAGACCGTTAAACGCTATTGAGGTTCGAACGATGACCCGCCAACAGTTTGTGCAGATTGATCTAAACGGAGTGATGAGTTCCAATGAACTCCATTCCACCCTGAGAGAGGCGCTCGGCTTCCCCGACTGGTACGGCTGTAACTGGGATGCCTTCTGGGACGCAATTACAGGATTGGTGGAAATGCCCGTGCAACTGAAAATTTCCGGGTGGGATGCGTTGTGCAAACGCTTGCCTAAAGATGCTGAGCTCATGCGAAAGTGCCTTGAAGACCTGAGCCTTGAGTATCCATCGCTCGCGCCAAATGTGGAACTTGACTAAACACGCGAGCGCGGCGACGGCTAGCGGCTTGACACTTCAGGTCATCGATTCAATATCTGAGGAGCCGTAACATCCTACCGTACCACCCAACTATGGAAACGGTTGAAGGGGTAAGCTCCCATTCATCCTTTTGTAAGCGCTCGCTCTCGTGTTGTACAGTTCTGTACCAGCTAGACCATTTTTTGAGAAAGGAAACTCTAGGTTCAGTATGAAGATTTGGGCTTATGCAAAAAATTCGACCGGATTTATCAATCGTGAAGATGGCAGATACAAGCTTTTTTTCATCTGGCAAGCATTGAAGCTAAAGCGTGAGAACTACCAGTATTTCGAGTCGTTAACCTTTTATAGCACTCACTCACGCGAGCATAAGCGCAAGCCGATGGTAACTGTAAAAAACGGGTGGTTCAGATACAAGAATCTCGACAAGGCCTCCAGTGGAAATTCAGATAGCGACGGCGAGTCCATTTCCCATGCTTTCGTTATCGCCGCATTGGCGCAACTCGAAACCATCTATTTTGTTTTTGGCAACCAGATGGTGCCGTTCAAATTCACAAGGCTCGTGGCTGACGAGGCAGAGCTTCGCTTTGGCAATGGGCGCACTTACTACCCTGATCTCTACGGCGAATTCACCGAGGACAACCCCTTCTATAAAAAATGGGGCGGGAAGGTCGCCATTGAGGTTTGGGTGGAACACCAGTGCGAACGTCCAAAAATCGATGATTTCGAGGCGCATTGCGTGCCTATTATTGAGGTCAAGGTGGGGCCAGGTTTGCGCGTCGAGCAGCACATACGTCAGGACGATATTGAAGGGAGTCTTGAAAGACGATTTGCCAAGACAAAAGAGCTACTTTCTGAAAAGGTCTTCGCCAAGATTATTTCTGATCCGGTCAGCACCAAATTTCATCGAGAATTCGCCTCCATGCAGGCTGACAAGCTCAAGACTGCGGAGGCAAATGGTCAACGGGCCTGCGCGCTTCTTGAGCAGAAAATCACTGCGAAAGATGAAGAGCTTAATGTCACGCACAGTAGGCTCGTAAAAGCCCATGGCCTTTGGCAGAAATCGACTGAACAACTCACTGAACTGGAGGGTAAATCTTCCGACATTAAAGCCACTCTGGATCGTAAGGAGCTGGAATTGAAACAAGCTCATGATCAGCTAGTCGCGGAGAAAAAGAAGGGCTTTTGGCAGTGGGTGAAAGGTTGTTTTAACCGCGAGTGATACGGCAAGGAAGGTAGGCTACAGCGAAAGCCTGCAAGTCTCATGATGCGGGTCCTCCAATTTTTCAGGATGTCTTGTATGGATGCAAAGACGCTTTACATCGTCGGCAACGGCTTCGACAGGCAGCATGGGATTCCTTCTGACTACCTAGACTTCAAGGCATTCCTTGAGCTTCATGACGATGACGTTTTTGGATGGGTTGAGGAATTCGTACCAGCAGGGGAAGACTGGGGGCATCTCGAAACTGCTCTGGCTGAATTAGACACAGGTTCCATCATCGAGAGCCTTGAGCATTTCATGCCCTCGTATAGCTCAGATGAGTGGAGTGATTCGGGCCACCATGATTTTCAGTATGAGGTTGAGCGTATCGCTTCCGGCCTGTCATCAAGGCTGCAAACGCTCTTTGCTGAGTGGGTAAGGAATCTGCCCATACCAGACGCCGCGAGCGCACCAGTACGGTTTCGTGGCCTCGATCCGCAAGGCTTTTACCTCACCTTCAACTACACGCCAACCTTGTCGATGGTGTACGGAGTTGATGACAGTCGTGTTCTGCATATCCACGGTAAAGGTGAGGACGAAAATGCGGACCTGATTTTGGGTCATGGGTGGGCACCAAATGAACGCCAGTCGCTGAACCATAGTTCGGATTTAGAAACGCAAGACACCCGGCTAACCGAGGCATTGGATGAGCTGGATAGTTATTTTGAAAAGACCTTCAAACCCTCTCGAAAAATCATTGCTGAAAACGCTGATTTTTTTCAGGGATTGGATTCCGTGGAAGAAATCGTAATTCTTGGCCACGGCCTGTCGAAAGTCGACCAGATGTATTTCAAAGCCATTGTGAATGGGCTCAATAGCCGTGGTGTTGTCTGGACGATTGCCGTCCGGCCTCCTAATTCCTATGAAAAGAATCGGCTCGCCTTGCTCGGTTTTGGTGTGCCATCTGAGCAAGTTTTCTGGAAGCTATGGTCTGATATGTAGTTGAATCAGTTCCTCTGATGGCTTACTTTTGGCTAGGCAAATGGACAAAAAATGACCGAAAAGGGGGACAGATTTATTTTCAACCGAAAGCATCTGTCCCCTTTTAGTCCATTTAGTCATAACTCCCAAGGCACCTTCAGCCGCCGAATGATGAAACTGGCAAAAACGCCTCACCAGTTTGAGAAGCATGGCGACGAACTCTACGAACGACTTCCAAGCAATGCATGCCACCAGTGAGGATGAGGTAAATGTGAGAAGCGTCGAGCAATAGTAAGGTGCTCTTTTTGCCTGACGCCTCGCTCACTGCCACTGAAGAATACCCGGCCATGGATAGGAACAAGCCCATTGTGTTGTCGGCTTTGCTCTCTACTTTTCCGCGAAATACGTCGATATCCGGCCCCCCAGCCTGACTTTTAGTGAATTTCAGCTCGACAAGGTAGGTGGTTCCGTCAACGGTAATTGAGCCGTCAATCTGCCTGCCGCCCGTGTTGTATGGACAGCGATGTTCAATTTCTGCAAAAGCCAGGAAGTCATAGAACCAGTCTTGAAAGGCATACCCGCCGGGTGCCGTTCCCATCTGGGGCGCTAGATCATCGAGTCTTTGCATTAGTGCGGCGAGGCTTCCTAGCTTTCTCTGAGCGACCTCACGTTCTTCCCGCGCTTTAGTCTTTGCCGCTTCGCGTTCTCGTTCCGATCGAATTTCCTCGGATTGACGGGCGATGAGCGTTTTCAACTCAGCAACGGCCTTAGCAGCATCCTGGATTTTTAGATTAGAGTCCTCCCAGTTACGGAGATCAGGGAAGCTAATTTGCTCAGCTAGGAAAGTGGCCATTTCGCCAATAACAGCCTTACCTTTGTCATTTCGCTGCAAAGCAGCGAACGTGCGATCCAAAAAGTCACGCTTACTCTCTTCCGGTGCCCATGTTGCTAAGTGAGATTCTGCAACGTGAGACTGACGGAGAAACTTGCGGAGTGACTCCTTGCGCCAGAAGGATTTAAGAGCAGCCTCATAGGCCAGTTGAACAAGATGAGGGGTAATTTTTATTGCCATCGAGTTTTAACCGCGCAGTGGTAGCAACCGTCCTGAAAGCCAGCTTCCTGAGCCTGACCATTAATGTGCTAGCGCATATTACCTCACGTCCATTCGCTGCTCATATCTCGTCGAGATGCGGCACTGAACCTAATAGAGCTACACGAGATTGATCCGGGAGAATGCCTGCTACTGGCCAAGTGGATGGCCGTTTCTCAGGCTAATGACTGGAACGCCAAGATACCGCTCGCCTGAGAGGCTCTGGGCAATGCCCAAAGCCCAAAGTCTCGACTACGTGACAACCTTCGCGCATTCACATAAGGGATTTGGTCGTATAGCTGGGCTAGAAATCCTCTGGCTCGGGCACATGAGGACGCTGCTGCCAATCATCGGCGATTTTCTTCCAGTCGACATCTCGCTCCACTTTAACCTCTCCGCCTGCATCGATGCGTTTACCTGACCAAACTGCCCAAAAATCGGGATCGTCAGATTTTGGTCGATGAGAATCGGGAAGGGAGTTCATTTGAACGAGAACCGGTAACTCCGATGCCCAGCCCAGCAAAATGGCATGTCGTGAGGGAAGTGAGGGCAAATCGCGCAGTAGTCCTCTGAGATTATCTGGGACGAGTCGATGAACAAGTTCTTGATCCCGATCATTGCTGATTCGGTGCAACAGATAACTATTGCATTGAGATAGTACCGTGGGCGATAGCTCGCTGGGGCGCTGCGATGAAAGGACTAAGCCCAGCCCAAATTTGCGCCCTTCTCGTGCGATTTTTTCAAAAACCTGACAGCAGATAGTTGCAGAGCTTTGATTTTCGGCGCTCTCCGGGTAGCGTTTTATGAATGTGTGGGCCTCTTCCATTACAAGAACGGTCGGCAGCGTCTTGCCATCATTGAGTTTTCGGTATCGTTGCAAAGCTTCCAATGTCATGCGCGCTATCACGGCGGTGATGATATGGATAACCTCTGCCGGCACCAGGGACAGGTCGATTACCGTAACTGTGCCATTTGACGCTTGATTGTCGCCTATATAGTCAGCCAGCCATCCGTCGAGCGTTACGCCTTCCGTGTCGGCAGTGACTGTTTTCATTCGGCTATCCGACAAGATCGTCCGGATGCGCATTAGCATCGTGTCTACATACTCGGAGACATTGAGCAGTTCTGCATTCGCTTCTACGCTACGCAGGAACTGTTCGCCCGTAAACTCCCGTGGTACGTCGGCATCCATTGGAAGTATATCGGTATCGCTGCCCCCAAAGGCTGTATGGGCAGCTTGAGCGTTGAGTAAGAACAGATCTATTTCCTGCTTCGTGAAATCGTACGAGGGATATTTTCCTGTTCGAGTATTCGCAAATTCGGCGATTTGATCGCTGAGAGCTTGGAGCGTCTGTTGTTCTTTCTGGGAAAAATCCGCGTCCTGCTCCATCCCTTCCTGCCACTTTAGAATCTTCTCAAAGAAATTTTTAGGGTGTGGGAAATTAGCCCAAGGACGACCTGCATTGCGTTCAATTTGAATAATGCTGACAAGAGTGCGGAGAAATCGCCGCATTTCATGGCTACGACTCACGGGGTTCTCGACTGCTCCGTCGCGAACTGATCGTAACGCCTGGATTAAGGTAGGGCGTTGTGCCTTTGCGCTTGCTTGCGTGAAAGCGCTCCATTCGGCAGTGTTCCAAAACCATAGGGGAACTTGGAGCTGTTCTACCCCTGCGCTCGGTTCAACTGCAAAGACTCTTACCTTGCTCAAGTCTCGGAAAGTATTCGCGTATTCTCCATTTGGATCCAAAACAATAAACCTAGCGTTTGGATCAGCCCCGTCCGAAGCCTTCTTAGCAGCTTCTAGTGACCATCTTATCAGACCCGCTACAGAACACGACTTGCCACTGCCGGTATTACCCAGTACAGCAAGATGGCGGCCGAACAGGCGATCTGGATCGATTTTTACTTCCGCGTTAGCAGCTAGCGGACTCGTACCGATCTTTACGTGACGGTTATCGCCGGATTCTACGATGGCACGGAGTTGGATCTGAGTGGGTAATAGGACTGGATCGCCTACAGTAGGGTAAGCATCCACGCCTCTTTTAAAAACGTAGCGTTCATTGCCCTGAAATTGCCTCTCGTATGCAAGACAACCCAACGGATTAAGGCTCATCTTTCTAAGGGGGTAAGGAAGGTCGACTAAGCCGATATCTTGCATGGATGTTCGTTTTGGATATTGGGAACGCTCCACTGTGATCCACTCCACTTGGGCCACAAGATAGCCGTCATCGCTAGGGACCAAGACATAACCATTGATGCGTGGGAATGGTCGAGGGGTGCCAGTGTTAAGGGCGACCGTTCCAGGGGCATCGGCATCTATAAGAACCTTAATTTCTTCGGGAGAGACGAAGTCGATGCTTCCTATTCGTAATGAATCTGCATATGCCTGCGGGGAAAGACTCATACAAGATCCTCCAGGTTGAATTCATCAGCCCCGGAATTAGTACCGCGATTTGGCCTCTGCTCGGTCCCAAAGCGTTGTTTTATAAGATCGCTCATTCGTGACGTTGTCTTGTCAATTGCCGCCTTCGGCAAAAAAGTCTCAGTGAGTGTCTTCAAATCCGATAAGGCCGGACCAATCAGCAGGCTGATCTGCGATGGCCTCCCCATTTCATCATAGGTTTTCATAATTCGACCCAGCGGGTCATCATAGGAAATGATCACCAGATGGGTTGATGGGATTGTGAGCATGTCGCGAATTACGCGGTTTATATGTTCGTCGCCAAAACTGTAGCCGTATGTCACCAACGTGCTATTGGGGCGGCATACAGCCGCCGCGAGATCCCGAAACAGCTCAACGTAGGGATAATCGGATGTCTCTCGATCCTTAGCTGCGTTCGGATAGATCATTATTTTGTGGGAGGTTGCATCGTCTAAGCCTGGAGCTTGAAGGTAAGGTGTTATTTCGTCCGCACCAAACGCTAGCCCAATACGACGTATGTCCTTTCCAGTTTGAACCCAATCTACCGAGCCATGTAGCTTGGTAAAGCGAGCTACGCCCTCTAGATAACGAGGTTCGCCTCGAATTCCTGGGGGGTTATAGTGCATGTCTAGGTCAAGCCGAGATGACCGGAAGATTGGTGTTAGGTTGCCTACAAAACGGTCTAGTAGGTGCAGTCCTGCTAGCTCGGCTCCGGCCTCAATGAGGCGGTCGTAATTCGTCGTAAATATATTAAGCCTGTCGCGTACCCCGGACCTGCTTGCAAAGCTCATTAAGAATGTCACGAGTGTATTGAAGGCTTGCTCGCGTCTCGTTTCGTCTGCGGTTGCTATGCGAGCTTCGGTTTGCAATATCGCATTGGAAAAAACGTTGAGTGTTTCAAGCAGCTCTAGGCGGAGTTTTTGGGCGTCATCAGTTTTCCCCAGGATCTCTAACCCACGTAACAACTCATTCGCGGCACGAAGCTGGTCTTCGAGATTTCCTTTTTTACGGCCCGCTCGTTCACTCGTTTCTTCAGCTGCCTTGCAAATTTCCGCTTGATACCCCGTCAAAGCCACGGCCCCCATACCAGCCGCTCCCTCTCCTGCGGCAAGATAATGGACTGCGTGGGTCAATCCTGAGCCAGCAAGAATAGATAAATGCTCAGATTGAAAGAGAGATGTAAGCCAAGGTTCAATACGGCTGCGCAGCTCCTTCATACCGAAACGGTCGTCAGCAACCCACCCTGGGGGCTCGCATCCATCGAGTGCCAAGGTATATTCACCGTTTTTCAGCGCGCTGAATCTCACCGGACGGTGGTCATCTCTCACTTTAAGTACATTCACGGTCGCGCTCATTTGCCACTCCATGCAAGGGGGTAATTCAAGGTCGCTGCACGACTGTGTCACATGATTGCCCGGGCAGTAGCTAGCGAAGCGACTCACATAAGCTAGCTTATTTTTGTGAAGGGTGGGTCTGAAAGGTATGCGTCCGGCAAACACACCTTCCTGACGCAACCGCCGAAGGCCATGGTGTCCACCTAATTTAAGTGGACACCATTTCTAGCCTTTTAAGCGGGTCTTTCATGCAGTCACAACGCCGTTCCTATTCCAAATCCTTCAAGGCTCAGGTCATTCAAGAGTGCGCCCAGCCAGGGGCCTCGATTGCCAGCGTTGCGCTGAGCCACAGCCTTAACGCAAACCTCGTCCATAAATGGATTCGAGTCCAAACGCAGAAAACCATGGCTCTGCAGCCTGCTTTCATTCCGCTGCCCTTGCAGCTAGCCGGGGTAAATTCGCAAACCGCGTCGTCGGCTATCTGTCTCGAAATCCCGCACCCACGCGGCACCGTCAAAGTGAGCTGGCCGACCGAAAACGTCGCAGCCTGTGCCACCTTTCTTCGAGAGCTGTTGCGATGATCCGCATCGATACCATCTGGCTCGCCACCGAGCCGATGGACATGCGCGCCGGCACCGACACCGCCATGGCCCGCGTGATTTCAGTGTTCGGTGCGGCGCAGCCGCACTGCGCTTATCTGTTCGCCAACCGCCGCGCCACCCGCATGAAAGTCCTGGTGCACGACGGGTTGGGCATCTGGTTGGCGGCGCGTCGACTCCACCAAGGCAAATTCGCTTGGCCTGGCACGCGCCACGGTTCACAAATGGAGCTGAGCGCCGAACAGCTACACGCCTTGATACTGGGCTTGCCATGGCAGAGAGTTGGCCCCGGAAACGCCATTTCCGTCCTCTAAGCCGAATCATGCCCCATCCGGCAGCGCAATTGTCCGATCAGCCTGTCGTCCTGTTTACGCTGATCTGGCAAGATCGGCGGCATGACTTCGATCCCCGACCTTGACCAACTGAACCCCGAACAACTGCGTGCACTCGCGGCGCAGTTGCTGCAAAGCGTCTCGGCGCTCGACGAGCAAGTTGAAACGATGGGCAAGACCGTCCAGGTCATGGACAAGAAGATCCACCACGACAAAACGTTGATCGAAAAACTCAGCCATGAGATCGCCCAGCTCAAGCGTTTCAAGTTCGCCAAACGCAGCGAGCAAATGAACCCAGAACAGGCCAGTTTGCTTGACGATCTGATCGATACCGATATCGCTGCCATTGAAGCGGAACTGGAGTCGCTGCAAGTTACTCCGGCACCCACCCAGGAAAAGCAGAAACCCAAACGTCGCGCCTTGCCGCCTGAGTTTCCCCGCACGCTGATCCATCACGAGCCGGACAACACGGAGTGTGCCTGTGGCTGCGCGCTCAAACGCATCGGTGAAGATGTCAGCGAGAAGCTCGATTACACACATGGAGTGTTCACCGTGGAGCGCCATATCCGTGGCAAGTGGGTCTGCGACAGTTGCGAAACACTGAGCCAGGCCCGGTGCCAGCGCAGGTGATCGACAAGGGCATCCCGACTGCGGGCTTGTTGGCCCACGTCATGATTGCGAAGTTTGCAGACCATCTGCCGCTGTATCGCCAGGAAGCCATGCTTGGCCGCGCCGGCCTGGTTATCCCGCGTTCGACCCTCGCCCAATGGGTTGGCGCCTGTGGCGTGCAGTTGCAGCCACTGGTCGATGCGCTGCGCGAAGTGGTGCTTGAACAGCCGGTCGTTCACGTTGATGAAACGCCGGTGCAAATGCTCATGCCGGGCACCAAGAAAATCCATCGTTCCTACGTTTGGGCTTACGCCACCAGCCCGTTTTGCGAAACCTCGGCTGTCGTTTACGACTTCAGCCTCAGCCGGGCCGGCGAGCATGCGCGTAACTTCCTGCAAGACTGGAAGGGCAAGCTGGTCTGCGATGATTTCGGCGGTTACAAGGCCAGCTTCGAACTCGGCGTGACTGAAATCGGCTGCATGGCCCATGCGCGGCGCAAGCTCTTCGAACTGCATGCGACTCACAAGAGCACGCTGGCTGAGCAAGCCTTGCGTTACATGCAGGCGCTGTACGAGATCGAGGGGGAAATCAAGGATCTGGAACCGGACATACGCCGCCGAATACGGCAAGAAAAGGCGGTACTGGTGATGGATGCGTTGCATGCCTGGATGGTTGCCCAGCGCGACATCGTGCATAACGGTTCGGCCATTGGCAAAGCCTTGGATTACAGCTTGAAACGCTGGACGGCGCTGTCGCGCTACCTCGATGACGGGGCCGTACCTATTGATAATAATTGGTGTGAGAACCAGATACGGCCTTGGGCGCTGGGGCGCAAGAACTGGCTCTTTGCTGGGTCGCTACGCAGCGGCAAACGCGCCGCTGCGATCATGAGTTTGATCCAGTCGGCCCGGAACAATGGGCACGATCCATATGCCTACCTGAAGGATGTGCTGACGCGCCTGCCTACGCAGCGGGCAAGTGAGATTGCAGAGTTGCTGCCGCATAGGTGGCGTCCGGCTTAGTCGTGCAAGACGGTTTGCCCGTACGCTTACCCCATAAACTCTTCAACCACTACTCATCCGACCCCTCATTTGGAAGAACGCAAATAAAATTCATGGGCATCACGTTTATGTGTGCTGCCCTAGCAAATCGTTAAACCACACATACAGCCGAAGAAGCATGACCTTACTGCTATAAGTTATTACTTGTCGCGGAGCTTAAAAGCATTACAAAGCTTTTCAAGCTCGAGCACTAATAACCCACGTTGTTCCTCATCGGCCATATCGCACTGCTGATCAAGCTCAGCGGCTCTATGCAGCATCCAGCGGCCTAAAGTATCAACACTATTTTCAAGCCTCTCACGCCTTACCAGAACTCGCCCGAGGCTTCTGAGTTCTCTCTCTACACGCGTCCCTACCCCGTTTTTATCAAACACATAGAGAACCCACCGAGGTTTGTTACGATCAATTTCATCATTTCGTACCTGGCGGGAAATCTGCACTAAAACGATGAGGCTCCTTTCAGTTCGATCAAGTAAGTCACATATGAAGTCCCGGCTAGACGTCGCTCGCCATCCATACCCGTTTTGGTGTTCATCGTCTCCCCAATATTTTACCTTGACGTGAGCTTCACCTGTTGGTGAGCACCACGCACTACGCTCAACATCGAATTTCACCTGTTGATCCATGGCAGCACCTACTAACCCAACTGGAATCCCTGAAACAGCTCCACAGCGTTCGTCGATTTTATCTCCGTTCGAATCACTATCAAACGGCTGCAGCCAAGCCTCAAGTTGGAACCCTGGCATTTCAATATTTTCGTGAAACCGCTCATCAGGCAGTGCGAAATCCATGTGATCGCGAGTATTAGCAAGCGCCTGTGCAAGCGCGTTTGCCGTGTGAGGTGAAGCTAGTGCCGAATGGATATAGACCCTGTGAGTGGCCTTATTCCACTGCAGCTCAAAATCAGCTGCAACCACAATATCGTTTGATGCTGTGATTTCAGCATCAAACGTTTCGGTAGAGATTGAACATCCCCAAGCATGCGCGTCGGTTTCATCCTCGTGCTGATCCAGACAGCTTTTTAGTTCGATTGGTGCAACACCCCAGAAACGTGGTTCAAGCGGAGGCACGGCTCGATAGTCACTTAACCAGTGAGGCGACAAGGTCGGTAGATATCGACAAATCCATGCTTCGAGCTCGTCCTCATCCTGGTGACACTTGATCAGGGGTATTTCGCATATCAACTCTCCAACCACACACATCATCGAATGCCACTCGATGTGATGGCTCAATCGCTCGACCGTTGGCTGGGAACCATGTCTGCGAGATGTCAATTCATGTAAGCCATTTAGACGACTCATTCGCGGCTCGCGATTCCAGTGCGTGGTATTTTCTCCATATCCCCATTTGTCATGAAGCCAATACTCAAGCCGATCAAGAAAGTCATCTAGTGGCAAGTCGAATAAGCGCGCAGCAGGTTTATACCAATATGGGATCGCATCCATACTATCGAAGGAATACTTACGCTTACGCCCTCTCTCTTCACTCAAACGTTGAGAAAATCTGGCAAGGCGAGGGATCGGGGCTAACTGGCTTCTGTTAAGCTTTTCCACGAACATACGGTCTGCTTCTGAGAACTGCCAAGCAGCGGCCTTATAAATTTCTAGCAGCACGGAACGTCCCAGTTCGCGCACAATTACATGCGGCTCGCGCCGAATTGTATCGAGGATGAGTTGGGTATGAAGGGCGACTTCCTGCACATTATCTACTGTGGCACGTAGCATCACGATCATCAGTTGCTCAAGTGCAGCATAGTGGTAGAAAGGAGCCCCAGCGAAAACGGGCTCCGAACTCCTATCCAAACAGGAGATCAAACTCGCCCACGCTGGATCTTGCCCGCGCAACAGTACTAGTGCAGCGTGGCACGCACGCCAGCGTACCCGGCGGTCGATATCGCCCATCGCGGCGAATAGGCTGCGCCCGACGCTTTCCGCGATATTGTCTGGCGGAGCAATATTGGCGAGTTGAACACGGGCCGGATGCGACGTACCGCCCTCGACCCTCAGCAGCAGCGCATCAAATAGTCTTGAGCGATTTTCTATCGGAACACGAGCGGCTACTAGTCCAGTCAGCGTATAGAGAAGCTCAGATGAGATACGTTCTCGAAGTAGTTCAATACCGTCCAGGAGGACATCAGCCTGCGCAGCAGAGTCCAGCCCGGTGGCTGCGAGCGCGGCCTCTATGATCTCCGTCTGGTAACTCCAATGGAAAAGATTACGAAGTGCACCCGAAATATAGGACGGGAAGCGCTCTCGCATCCAAGTCTTAACAGGGGGATAGTTGGACCAGCATTGCAAGATTTCGGGTACAGCTTTGCCAAACTCTCCGCCATCGCGACCCAGCTCGAATCCAATATCGAGAAAGGGCACACGTAATGCGAGACTGCCGAGCCGCTCCGCGACCTCATGGAACTGATAACTATCAGGGCCTCTTTTTTCCGTACCGGCGCTCAACGCTGCTCGTATTTCATCCGCACTCTTGAGAGGCCCATGCTCTTTTTCGGTAGATTCAATATCTAACTCTTCCGTCGGATGCCACTGAGCGTCCACCTCTGGCCATCCTAGGAAGGTATCACTACTTACTTTTGCCGCAACGATCGCAGCCGAGGCGTCGTGACCAGCGCAACCTTCGAGCTTTTTGAAAGCAGTGATGAACTCATCGATCTTGCCTTCACGTAGTTGCTCTGCCAACGCCGGCTCTACTAGCCAATTTGGTAGCGCAGAGCTACTACCGATCACAGTGTTTAGCTCGACCGGTCCATCTGATGCAAGCGTCGCAAGGGCGAGCCGTTGGGCAAGTGTCAAAGAGGCACCAGCAGCTATCACCTTGGGCAAACTATGGTCAAATAATGTGATACCCCTATCGTGCCACCGCGCAGCAATAACTAAGCCCATTGAAAGACTTGCGGAGGTGACCCAACCGATTACGTCATCCCATGCAAAATCATCACCAGCTCCAAGTGACTCCGCGACCGCGCCTGCGGCGTCGCCAAGACGCGCAGCGAAAACTGCGTGCTCAGCAGAACTCCCATTAAGGCCTGTCTGCGCGATAGCACCAGCAGCCGCAAGTGCACTGCGAGCTTCAAAGTCTATCGCCCCGGTTGCCTCTACCGCCTTGCCGAACAACCATTCCGCAAGTCCTACATCGAGCGACAACGCAATGCGCGCACTTTGGCTAAACAATTCGACTCGTTCAGACGCGGGAAGTGGAGCCGATCCAATCTCGTCCGCAACCTCAGTCAACAACTGCAGTACTACATCATACGTATGCGGAATCAATCCAAGCGCTCTCGCTAGATCCAGTGCGCATGTAATCCTGTCAGCAGACCAGTCCTGCATCACATTACGCGCACTTAGAATTAGGCTTTTCACGTTTCCGCCGCAAAGTCCCGCATGCACCAAATGATTACGCATAAGCAATATCGCGACGTCCGGATCTCGGCGTGAAGCCTGATCATAGCTGCGCGAGACGTCGAGTGTTTTGGCAAGCGCTGGCCATGCACTAACCGGATCGACGGCAATTGACGTTACAGTTATTCTTGCTGCGTCAATGAACCGGGAGAATGCTGTTACCGTTTCTGCGAGGGTCTCATTCCAGTACTCCTCAGGTGATTTCTCCGGGCGCCGTCCTGGTCTTTGTTCAGTCCGTGGGGGAGCGGTGCGTCGCGGTGGCAGCCAATCAGCAATTGGTACGATAACTCCAGAGATTAGCTCGCGCAGCGCGTAAGCTCGTGCCTGTCGCGCTCCGGCCGACCGCAGCCGGTGAAGATGATATGTTTCCTCAAGTACAGGCTTTGGCATTGCGCGCTCTAGGATCACAGCAACCAAAGGCCTGAGATCTTCATGGGTGATGGCACGTTCACATACCAAGAGCACAGCTTCTTGCCAAGCTAGTAATGGAGAGTTTGATAACCCGGTCTCTATTGGCATTTGCCATCGTGCACGGGTTGCCTGCGCAAGCCCTGCGAGGCCTTTGCGCATAATGGAGTTCCCCATGTCCGCTCCGGCGAGTAGAGCCGCTGCCATCAAGGGTGCCAGTCCGAGTGGAGGCCATGCGCGCTTATTGATCACGGCGAGTAGTGTTTGGAGATTTATTCCCGCACCACTTGCCGCTAATATTTTGAGTACCGAGTGCAAAACCGACTTAGGACGCCAGCAAAGTAGGCGATCGAAGGCTTCACCCTCATTTGATAGCGCTGCATAGACTTGATACTCGACGGCTATGTCGCTAGCTGTAATTTCGATCCTATGCGGGCTATTCTTACTGCTTAGTTCACGAAGGTGAGCATGCCACCATCGCAGGTGAGCTTTTGCTGTTTCAGGACGAGTCAGCGCCGCATGTAGGGCTAGCTCAATCCGTAATTGCGGGCGTTTGTTCCGATGACGTTGACCAACCATCACGAGGCGATTTGCCTCTTCAGCAGCGAATCGCACCGAGAGGTCAAGGTTCTTAACCGTAAGGTTCTCTAGCAAGTTAGTGCGATGAATCGCCTCGGCCGATGCGATGAGCAGGCTACATGCATTAGTGATATCCGCCGCTGTACGGCAGCAGCGTATTGCGAGGCTTAACTGTCGAGACCAGATAAACTGAGCTTCTAGCAGATTTAGAACGGACGAGGGTTTCTGCTCCTGAGTAACCAATGCGTAAAGTGCATCAAGACGGTTGGCGGCGGCGAGTACTTCTGCGACGCTGAATGCTGCGTAACGATCTGTGAGCCGGGTATCGAAGAGAAGATCGGCCGCACGTTCAAGTAGCTTTTCTCCACCATTGTCAGGCCGCTCAATTACAAAGGCTTCGAAGTCTTCATCGTGGAAGGACCATCCCTCATCGTGCTCTACAATGCCGCCTACATCTGCTGCTATGTCGTTGATATCAGCGCAAGATAGCTCTGCCAACGCTGCGAGAATCCGCCGTGGCACTGGGCGGGGCAAACGGGAAAGAGCATCAAGCACTTGCCAGACTTTATCAGCGCTACCGAGATGCTTACCTGCTTCACTAACACGCTGTTCAAATAAAGGGTTTATACCCTCGGCCTTCGGCATCAGCCGCTCTATCGCACGCATCTCCCCGTCGCTCGGCAAACCCTTAATGGCATAAACAAGACGACGCGGGTTACCGCCTGTGAGACTTTCAAACGTAGTGGCGAGCTCGGGGTTCCACTTGGGTTGCCAGGAGGCAACAAGCTGGCGGACCTCATCGACGTTAAAATTTGGAATCTCAAAATCGTCGTAGAGTCGCTTATCACCAACCTCGTCCCGTCGAGCAGTCCGGCAGCTCACAATAATCCGAACATTGGCGGGCCAAGCCGACGCCTGACTCAATGCATCGAGAAAACAAAGGTCGTGCCAATGGATAGAGCCTGTTCTCGCATTGTCGACCGCGTCGAAACAGAGTATGAGCTGCGCATTCGTATTTCGTGCTGTTAGAACGCCCGCTGCCACCTCGACTCGCTTGCGGAACGACTCGAACACATCAATGCTACCTCGACGCCGAATAACCAGAGGCGTTCTAAGGCGTGCAGCAAGCTCATTGCCTAACTGCGTGAAAGCCTGCTCAGGTAGGTGGCGCTTCTGATCTGAAGCCAGAAATAAGCCTCCGCCATAGCAGTCATATATAAACACCTCGGAGCCTGGCGGGAGAACTGACTGTAAATCGAAAATCAGGCTTGTCTTGCCACATCCGCCCCCAGCGTGAACGCGCAGTGGTTTATGCTGAAAATCTGCAAGTTTCGCACCGAGAAGATCGATGATTGTGCGACGTACGTATGGCCGAGCAGGTTCTATCTGTGACGGGGCCGGGAACAGCATCCCGCTGCTACCTACTCCCAGCCAGACCGATAGCACTTCCCTCGTCACTGCAGGATCGTTAGTGCTCTCAGGGAGCATCAATGTAGCAACGCGCTTCTGCAATAGATTGGCGTCGTCGCGCGTATCGGCATCGGCCATACTGGCGAGACGCAGGATGATTTCGCTCTCCATCATCAGTCGAGACGTCGACGCAAAACCCGTCAAATCCCATGCTTTGAGAAAAGTTACAACTTGCAGGGCAGTCAATCCAAGCCCTTTTTTGAGCTTGTTAAATAGATCCGTATCGTCTGGTGCGGGCTTGGTGCCACTCTTGATCAACCGTGCAATATCTGCTACCACTGAGGCCGACAGCGGTTGATTGGTTACGATCGAGAAATCACCGTTGAATTTGACGGCTTTCAACAGCCCTGCGAGTTTGCCGAGCACGCTACTACGCGGCTTGGTCTTCGCTCGGCGGGTGAGAAGTCGCGACCACGTCCAGTTATCTTGAGGGTGTGACGCGGAGTGTTTGAGCTGCAAGTAGCGATAGCTGAGTTCTTCCGACGTGTTACGTATTAGGACGATATCGGCAGCTTGACCATGTTCCCCCAACTGAGCGTGAACGTCATCACGAGGAGGGCCTTCAACCTTGACAGCTATTACGTCGTCTTTAGCGTCGAGCAGCCGGAGCATCTCACGCGTGGCCCAAAGCACATGGAAGTCGTCGCCAGCGTTCGACGCGACAGCACCTAGGAAACTTTCCTTATCTTCCAAATTGACCCCTGACTGTCCCATGCATGCATTACTCGCTCATTCTAAATGGATAGCGTGCCAGCTACGCTAGCCTCCTCTCTAGGATAGAGCTATAAGATACTGACTTAATTGTACTTTCTTGAGAAAAAACAGCTTCTAATATTTTGAAAAAAGCGTAACACCTACGCTTCATATAACACGCAGCCAAGCATGATAAATATTTTTATGTAACACAAAAAAACCAATATAAATCAATCAGTTAATCAGCGCTGTAACACCCGTAACACCTTTTTTGAGGGAATCCCCATGCCCCGTCACGAGATCCTCCTTCAGCGACGAGAGATAGATCATGCTCATGGCGTCTTGCCGATAGCGCGAGTCTCTGCCTAGGTCCTATACGGCGCAGGAAACCCGCGTGATCGTGTCGGCGGAAAGGTGCTGAGCTTAGTAAACAGGTGAACCTGGTGAACTGCTGTTTACTAGTCATTTGCTCCATGAAGCGGAAAGCCGCCGGGGACCCTGGGCATTCCGGATAGACACGGGGCATAAAACCCGCGCGGTCGTGTTAGCGGCTGGATTTTTTAAGTTGGTTGACAGGTTGACGTGGTTGACAACCATTACCGTGGTTGACGCTGTGCAGGTGTTCACTATCAGCAACAGACACAGCCACCTTTACCGAAGCTGTAACGATGGCCCTTTTTCTTCAAGATCCTTTCAATTTCAACGATTGAAATTTCAGTAACTTCCAATGCCTCCCACTAGCTAGATCCCGCGGGTTTCATGCCCCGTACCGTCACATATCATCCAGGGTCCCCGGCGGTTTCTGAGCCGGTAGGCTAAGCTGGTCGCTATCCCAAAATCGCACCCCTCCCTGGACCGAGCAATATATGAGTCAGCTAACCACCACGGCACGATTTGAATGCCCAGCATGTAAGCAAGAAGCCTGCGTAACTGTTGAGGTGCCAGAGGTAGATTGGTGCGTCGAACCGCTCTCGGACTCCCTGTCTGAAGATGACGGTGAAATGGCATGTGACCAGTGCGGAGAGTTCTTCAATATCAACATTCAGAACTCCCCTGCTGGCTGCTTTATAGAAATCCTAGACCATCCCGATGTGGATGTCGATGCAGACGAGGCCCCCTTTGGGTCGGGCGACTCAGAGGAAAATGAATGGCTCAACAATTCTATTCCGCAGAAGCCATACGAGATTTACATCTCTACCTATCACCACCTGGGTGATGTGCTCGCCGAGTGTTCAGGTAGCGAACTGGGAGTTTTTAGGCGGTCAGCGTCGATAATACAGCGGATGATTTTCGCCGAAACAGTTAGCTCGATGGAGGCGTACCTAGGAGACACGCTCCAAGGCGCAGTACTCACAGAACCGAAGGCGATGCAGCGCTTAGCCATCAAAGATAAAGAGTTATCCGCTGAGAAGGTCCCTTTGAGCACTATATTGGCAAACCCTGAGGTGGTAAGTGACAGGATCCGCAGCTACCTCAAGGGACTGCTTTATCACAACCTCCCAAAAATCGAGGCTATTTTTAAGATCGCCCTAGAGGTAGATATCTTTCCAGACGAAGCGCTCAAGATCAGACTTCTTGAATTAGTACAGATCAGGCACGACGTTGTTCATAGGAACGGAAAGGACAAGAATGGGGCGGAGCACTCATTTCCAGCAGAATGGGTTACGCAGGCAATGGAGGACGTCAGAAAATTTGTCGAAACCGTTGAAGCATCTGTCGTACGTGCTCGCCTTGCATTACTCTTCCCGCCCAAGGATAAGACGCAGCCGGACTAAATGTGTATCCCGGCTTGTATCCCTACCCTTACAATCACCCTGCAAGGCTTGATTTATATGGAATGCACGAGTCTCGTAAGCGTCCGCCCGACACCCTCTTGTTGATCAGACCTTCACCTGCTTCTTCAGCCATTGGTTGACCCAATCGCAGTCAAACGCTGTTGGATCAAATACGTAAGCGTCCGCCCGACACCCTCTTGTTGATCAGACCTTCACCTGCTTCTTCAGCCATTGGTTGACCCAATCGCAGTCAAACGCTGTTGGATCAAATCCATCATCCCCATACCACTCCGACATTTCTTCATGTTCGGGATGATTCGGATCTGCCAACGCTGCCAGAAACTCTTCATAACCAGCCACACCGCCAATATCTTCCGGCGGGCATCTATTGGCCCCATCGATGCAACACGGCACCTGTGGGAAAATAATCGCGGGCAAGGTTTTCTCGACTTTGATGCGCAGCTCCCAGTTGTCGCCAAAGTCGTAGACATAACGAAACGTCTTCTTCCCGTACAACACGTTGATCAGCTTTTTACGCTGCTCAGAAATCACCGGCGGGCCCCAATCCGGGTCAGGCACACCGTAACTTTCACCATCAATTTCAAACTCATGCAGATGCGTGTCGCTCCAGCCAAACACAGCCTGGATCACCTGATGCAACTTGCTCAAGGTGATGTTTTCAGGCACTGCAACTCGACGCCAGATCGAAGGTTTTATCCATTTGAATTCGATGTGCAGCACCAGAACCTGATCGGTTTTAATCATGGACGGAGAAATCGTTTTGGGCATGAGTCAAGCAGCCTCGCTGTGTTCGAGGGGGTTAAGGGAAACGTTCCAGGGCAACAGTTCCTCTACCCGGTTGATCGGGTGCTCGGCGATTCGCTCCAGCACGTGGGTCAAATAGGCTTGCGGGTTCAGGTCGTTGAGTTTGGCAGAACCCACTAGGCTATAAATCGCAGCAGCTCGCTCTCCACCGGCATCGGAGCCGACGAACAGATAATTTTTTCTGCCTAGCGCGACGGCGCGCAACGCTCGTTCGGCAGCGTTGTTGTCGATCTCAATCCGCCCGTCATCGCAGTAGCGCACTAGCGCCTGCCACCGATTCAGGGCATAAAAAATCGCACCACCCAATGCCGATTTTTTCGACAGCTGAGTCAGCGTTTGGCTAAGCCACATGTGCAATTGCTGCAACAGTGGGCCGGCTCGGCTTTGCCGAGMTGCTTTTCGCCGGTCGGGCGGTTGGCCGCGAACCTCACTTTCAATGGCATACAGCGCCGTAATTCGTTGCAACGCTTCGGCGGCAAGCGGCGAGGACTGGTCTTTGTAAACGTCGTAAAACTTACGCCGGGCGTGAGCCCAGCAGGCGGCCTCTTGAACGCTGCCCGAGCTATATAACTGAGCAAAACCAGCGTAGCCGTCCGCCTGCAAGATCCCGCTGAAGTTCTCGAGGTGAGCGCGGGGATGTTGTCCTTTGCGATCCGGCGAGTATGCAAACCACACTGCCGCTGGCGTTGTGGATCCGGCGGGACGATCGTCGCGGACATACGTCCATAGGCGCGCCGTTTTGGTTCTGCCGGTGCCGGGTGAGAGTGTGCCAATGGGTGTGTCGTCGGCGTGGACTTTATGGCCACTCATGATGTGAGATTTGAGTGCGTTGACCAACGGCCTGAGTAACTGGCTGCTTTGGCCGACCCAGTCAGCCAAGGTCGAGCGCTCCAGATCTACGCCCTCACGGGCGTAGATCTCGGACTGCCGATACAACGGCAAATGATCGACAAACTTCGAGACCAGCACATGGGCCAACAACCCTGGGCCTGCAAGGCCTCGGGCTATCGGACGACTCGGCGCCGGCACTTGGGCGATGTGCTCGCAGCACCGGCAAACCCACTTTGGACGGACATGACGAATGACTTTGAAACGTGCCGGAACATACTCCAGCACCTCGGACACATCCTCACCCAAATGGCGAAGCTTCCCACCGCAGCCAGTACATTGCGACTTCGGCTGATGGACGTGGATTTCGCGAGGTAGGTGTTCAGGTAACGGCTTGCGCCGAGAGACAGTGCGAGGTGGCCGTTCAGTTGAGGGTGTTAGTTCTGCCTGGCTGACTTCCAGCTCCTCAAGACTCAGCTGGAGTTGGTCGATCATGGCGTCCAGTTGCTCGGAGCTGCGCCCGAACTGCGTGCGACGTAACTTGGCGATCATCATCTTCAAGCGCTCAATCTCTGCCCGCTGGGCAGAGACCAGAGCCTTCAAAGCTTGAAGATCATTCGGCAGAGAGTCGGTCACGAGAGTCATGACCGCATGTTACCGAGGTTTTTCAGTGCGGCAAGTCAGACCGCTAGGACGGGTGCTGTACGAATTGGCCTGCGCCAATCGATGCCCTCCAACAGCATCGACAGCTGCGCGCTCGTCAGCGACACGCTGCCGCTGGTTGCTTGTGGCCAGACAAAGCGTCCTTGTTCCAACCGTTTGCAAAACAGGCACAAGCCGTCGCCATCCCACCACAACAACTTGATCCGGTCACCACGTCGTCCACGAAAGGCGAAGATCTGACCGGAGAAGGGATCGGCTTCCAGTTGGGTCTGCACCAAAGCCGCCAATCCGTCGAAGCCACGGCGCATGTCAGTGACGCCGGCGGCGATCCAGATACGGGTTCCAGCAGGAGGAGCAATCATCGCAATAACTGCTGCAAGACGAGTTGCAGCGTCTGCGGATCGGGTGCACCCGTAATACACAGCTTGGCTTTTCCTACTTCAACTGCGATCTCGGAATAATGCTCTGCCGGTGGCTGGACRACTTGCGCCAGATCCATTGGCGTCTCGATCATCTGAACGGGCAAGAGCGTTATACCCTGGCTAACCGGGCCGAATAATCCCTCCTGATACTGTTGCCGCCAGCGAAATACCAGGTTGGCATTGACGTCATGTTCGCGAGCAATCAACGACACGGAGGCGCCGGGCTGGAAGGTGGCTTCGACGACTCGGCGTTTAAAGTCGAGCGGGAAGTTGGGGCGACGACCCGCTCGACGGGCAGGGGCAACTGTATCCAAGATAGTGTCCACTAAAAAATGGTGTCCACTATCTTGGCCAATTTGGAGGGCTGTCAGGAGAGGGTGCTGGGCGGACGGTTAC